>JAAUPT010000130.1 GCA_012032965.1 Nitrospira sp. | reverse complement strand
GCCGCGGCTCCGAGCATGGAGAGCGACACCCGCACGCCCACGATCATGCCCGCGCCGATCAGCAAAAGACTGGGTTCAAACCCAAAGCCGAGCATCTGTCGTCCATGGATCTGAGAATAACCGACTGCGGGGATCAGATCCGGCAGGCGCATGTGGAGTCGCTCGAGGATGGAATCGAGTGTCTTCACCGCACCCTCGGGCGCCTTGAGCAACCCCACGACGACCCCGCCGAACAGCCCCGCGAGCAGCGCGTAGGCTTTGCGCAGCGCCTCCTCAACCAATTTGCGATCGGTGATATCCTGCACCGTTCCAAAGAGGCCGACAACCCGGTTCGCTGCATCGCTGTTCGCGTAACCGACCTCGCGCATCACCTTGACCGAACCGCTCTGCGTTACGATCCTGAATTCCACGTCGAAGGGTCTTCCGTGCGCTCTCGCCTCGACATTCGCCTGTACAACCCCCGGTCGATCATCAGGGTGCACACGAGCCAGGAACAACTCATACATTTCCCCTGACGGCGACGGATCGACATTGAACACGTCATATAGTTGGTCCGAGAGCCACATTCGGTCGGTCGCGATGTCGAGTCGCCAGCTACCGAGCTTGGCGATGCGCTGCGCCTCGGCAAGATCGGCTGCCGCACGATACGCCTTGTCTTCCGCCTGCTTGCGCTCGGTGATGTCGTTGCCGACGGTAATTAGACAGAGCGTTCCGCTGAGCTCCGCCAGTTCCGAAGACACTAGAATATGGCGCAACTCCCCAAATTTTGTCTTGAAGCTTAGCTCAAGATTGCGTACCAACTCGCCGGCTTTCAAACGCTCGATGAGCCGCTCTCTGTCCTCTTGATTCGGCCAGATGCCCAACATCAACGTGGTGTTTCCAATCACTTCCTCGCGACGAAAACCGAACAGCTGCAAACAGGCCTCGTTCACCTCGATACAACGACCGGTTGCCACCTCCGTGATCCCTATCGGATGTGGGGTTGTCCGGAAGGCTTTGGCGAATCGTTCCTCGCTCTCGCGCAAGGCCATCTCTGTTTCCTTGCGATCATGGATATCCGTGCAGGTGCCCACCCATGACCGAATGCGATCTTCAGCATCCCGCACCGGTGCCCCTCTCACACGAAACCATCGATAGGTTCCATCGACAGCGCGCCGGAATCTTGTTTCGGCCTCGTACTCGCCGCCTGTTTCGACGGCCCTCTTCCACGCTTCAGCCAATCGTGGCACATCGTCCGGATGTTGCACCGTGAGCCATCCGCCGTGACCGGTTGTCTCATGTGTCAGTCCCGTATAGTCGTACCATCGTTGATTTCGAACTCAGCCTCGCCTTGATTGTCGGTCTGCCACACGAAGTGTGGCATCGCTTCGGCCAGCATGCGGAACTTCTCCTCTTTTTCCTGCAAGGCCGCTTCCGTCACCTTGCGCTCGGTGATGTCCTGGATTTGGGTGATAAAATTCCGGGGAGTCCCATCAGAATTTCGCACTAAGGACACACTAACCACGACCCAGACAATGTGGCCCTGCTTATGAACATAGCGCTTCTCCAGCTGGTAAGTGCGAAGTTTCCCTGCGAGCATCAGCTCATAAGAAGCCAGGTTTGATTCCAAATCGTTCGGATGAGTGATGGCCTGAAACGTGGTGGCTTCTAATTCCTCCGCTGCATAGCCCACAAGGTCGCACAGGGCATGGTTCACTTTGAGCCAACGTCCGTTGGGCGCGACGAGCGCCATGCCGATGGCCGCTTCATCGAAGGCTTTGCTGAACCGCTCCTCGCTCTCACGCAACGCCGCTTGATCGGCGTCTCGTTGCTCCGTCACGCGCTTCCGATTGATCACGAGCCAACCGACGACAAGGAGCAGCACCGAGGCCATGGTCCGATTGACGAGGACATCGGCAGTACGCTCGCCGGGAGACAGCGCGGTCCCTCCCAAGATAAGCGCCATCGCAATACCAATCATAAGGAAGGTGCTCCGAAGCCCCGGCACAAACCAGGTTATCAACAGCGGAACCCCGTAGAGCATCGGTATGGCGGTACCCAACGGCGTCACTAGATCGAGCACAAAAACTGCTGCTGCTGCTGCTGCTGCAACGATCCAGCCTATCGGATTTGCTTGAGTCTCTGGTGGGGTCACGTCCAACACTCCTTGCCGAAGCGCTGCAAAGAGGAGAGTCCTGGTCATTCTGACAGGACGGGCTGACAGGACGGGAGGTATTCTACACCTAAACCATACCCGGCGTACTGATGTGATGATGGCCCCGTATTGATGCGAGAGGAGAGGTGACTCGCGCTCTGCCTGCTGGTGCGATTTCGTCGTCCTGCTAGGTCAAACCCTAGTTACCCTACATCTTGAGTTGGTGTATACGAGAGATCCTACTGAAGGTAGGTCATTCGGTATCATGCAGGCTTAGTTAGCATTCAGATTGGTTAGGAGGTGCGTTTATGCCTACGACCTGGCCTACTGCCCAAACGCTTATCGAAGACGCGGTGATCGAGATCTTGCTGCAAAGCGGCCCTTGCACCATGGATGAGGTGACAGCGGCACTCCCCCATCTCAACTGGAGCGAATTGTTCTCCGCGGTGGATGACATGTCACGAGATGGTCGAGTTGTGCTACGCCTTCTTGCCGGTTCTGGTTATCAACTGTCAGTACCAGCAGCGGCCCCGAGAATCGCAGCGGGAGGACAGCGCCGACCCCAAGTTCGCTTTTGCGGAGGATGCGGCTATCTCCGCGACGAGGTCCAACCGGACCACGGACTGGTGCAATGGGTTGAAGCCCGCCATTACCTCAAGAAGTATGGGGTCACCTGGAACGAACTCGACCGACATGACACTATCTGTCCGGCCTGTGCCCGGGTGATCGCCTGCGGGAGGCGCCGACTTCCTTCACACGCTGCGGCAACGACAGCGGCTCATTAACGCGCGCTCCGAGAGCGCCAGATCCTTCCCCCGACCCAGCTCCTGCGTGACACCGTGCGCAGGTAGCTGTTTGTATGGAAACACCCATCTAGACTGGCCAAGTACCTTCTCTCTCCAACTCTCTTCGTGGCTGGCTTATCGCACCTCTTGACGGCCTGGTTTTCTTCAGGAACTTGTGTGCTCTTTCAGTATCGGAGATTCTGTAATCATTGTATTGTCCGGCGCCATTTCAGCGGCCTTCTTGAACGCGGTGGTCGCCTCGTCATGTTTATCCTGTTTGCTCAAGGCCAAGCCGAGGTTAAACTGCGCTTCCGCGAGCTTGGGGTCGGCTTCAAGGGCTTTACGGAAGTGGCCTTCCGCGACGCCCCAGTGCCCTGCCTGGGCGTGAGTCACACCTTCCGCATTGTCAGCTCGCCCGGCCGAGCCCTCCGGCGCCATCAAGGCAGCCACGGTTTCTGGCGCGGACATCTCCATCTTGGCCTCCCCAGTGGGGGCAGCCTCACCCTTAGGCGCAGACATCTCTTGCTTTGACTCCATCGGAGGCTGCCGTTGTTCACAACCGGCCAAACCCATCATCGCGACGAAGCCTACACAGGCGACGCCAATGGTTGCTACTCCTTTACAATTACAATTCTTATCCCTCATCGTTCTCCTCCATAATGTTTGACTGAACAGGCACTCCCCACTGCGCTCTGTATTCTGGCTTATGCTGACCGGCAGTGGTTACTTTGGTTCTTTATTCACTTTTGTCCCCTCTTTTACCGGTGGCTCGATCTTGATGACCGGACCTTCGACCTTGGGCAACAGGCCTGCCCCCGGTTTTTCTAAGATACGCTCGTCCTGCCGATTGATCGACAGACTTTGTGTGACATGATCGACGTCCGTGACTGCCGCCTCTTGTAAGGCATGGTCCCCGACTGCGTTCCTCTGCCCGGGATCGTTCGCGAGCGACTGACCGTGCACAGGGTCGACGGCCTTGCCCATCGGATAGCCGGGATGGGTAGGCAGCATCGATGGGTTGCCCAATGCGAACGAAGCCCCGAACAGAATGGTGGCAACGACCAAACAGGCATTCAACGATTTGTTCATGGCGCGACCCCCTCGTTTCGTGTGGTGAGGATTGAGGGACATCTTTGTTCACGCGCAACACATTCTTGTAAGGCTTTCTTCAGCTGAAGCTGACCGCACCGGATATTGAGAGCGACTTTGTGTAGTGACAGACAACTTTACCGTAGTTTTTGATGCCTAACGAACTAGGGGAATGCCTAGTTTTATCCCCCATGACACCAGGACACCGGACATCGCTTGCCGCCACTGCAAAACTGTGCCGTGCATCCATGGTCGCGGCGAAATCCGAAAATGATCTGCGTTCAAAAGCGTAAAAGGCTTGGTTGGGCCGCCTCTTTCTCCCGTAGGCCTCCTGCTACGCAGTCGCTCCCCCTAAGAAGAAGCAACCGTTCCTTCTGGGATAATCCACTTGTCGTACAGGGTTCTTTCCTAGTAGCGCAGCGCCCATCCGCACTTTATCGTGCGAACCTATGCAGATGGTTGTGTGTCAATCGCACCAACAGCCGAAGATTCTCTGGAACGTCATTCCTGAGGGCAGGTTTGTCTTGTTTTGTCCTAAGATAGAACTTTGCGATCTGCGATCGAGGACGAGACGAGGCCGTCATGAATAATCACAATGGCACGATGGAAACGAACGCAATACAAGGGAGAATCTGTAGACGCTGTCAAGGATTGATGGTTCCATGCTACACGGACTCGTTGTTGTTGGAAATAGCTGAGGCGGCGCAATCTCCATCGTGGCACTGCGTGAATTGTGGCGAGTGGCTCGATGAGACAATCCTGTCCAACCGCCAGCGGGTGCATCATGCCTGCTCCCGTTCAACAGAGTCCCGATCACCATCTCGCCCACGACCGAGGAAACGGTAATCATCCGCCGACGGAGCACGGAATTTTTTGTCAGGGCCGTGGACTGCGGGCCACCTGCAATCACGCCATCCCAAATCCCCTTGCAATTTCCTGTCGGAAACTGACGAACTCCGGGTCTAGCGTAAGACCTTTGGATCATGCCATACTGGGCATGATGATTTGAGCGCTTTGACAGAACACTTTAACGTCTAATGGAGAACTCTCATGGAAGTCTTGGCGATTATTCTGTCACTCATAGCAGTCGCGATGGCCTACATCGCGCTTCAGCGCACAGGAGGGTTGAAGGATCTTAGGCAGCAGATGGACCACCTCGCCACCAAGACCGAAGACACAGCCAAAGGAGCCAGAGACACGACGGCCGACATCCTCCAGCGACTTGAGCATATGGTAAGAGGGTCTGGTGCGCAGTCTCCTGGTAAAGACGAGAAAGACCAGAAAGTTCCACCACCGCCTGACATGGAATCAAAACAGTGAAAGCGTGGGCAGGTTTCTTCGGCGGATGCATACTGGGATTCCTATCTGCAGTGATTATAGATCTCGTGGCTCCTGATTTGCTGACTCCCTATACCCAACAATTCATCCCAGCCAGCCAGTTTGAGTCAGTGAGAGGGACGGTCGTTAAGAAGGAGCGGGATTTGAATCGCTTGCTCATGACGTTATCCACACCCAAAGGGGTGCTGCTAGCGACGTTTACTCAGAAAGTGGAGGAGATCGACCTCCTCGTTGCAGAAGGCTACGCGACCACGGTTCGGCTGAGAACCTACTCTCCCTTTGTTGAAAATCCGGTGGTCGAGCGAGTTGAGGCTTCCACCACAGATTCAGGCTCCGATTCACCTCCAACTGCTACGCAATAAAGTTACCATGTGATCCTCTATGTACATCCTACTCGGTGTACCTAGCCACTCTAAGAGCGCCCCCTGATGAAAACCCATTCCAAACCCGGTTGGATGGCCCAGTACCAATCTGCGTGGGGGGGCAAGACAGACTCGA
>JAAUPT010000129.1 GCA_012032965.1 Nitrospira sp. | reverse complement strand
GTGGGGGAATTGGGTGACACCGGCTGTCAAATTTAAAGGAGCAACGGAATCGTTGTCTATAGAAGGGGAGAGTCGGGCAGACTTTGTCCATTACTTTGGTGACCAAGACAGATCCTTACCAATTATTACTTCCCACTACGAACATTTTATCGAGCAGATCGGCATACTCTTGGCTTTGAAGGTGGTTTGACCAACGACAACACGCTGCGAGGAGAGTTGGAGACGACCGGCCTCGTATTGGCCTTTACACAACGAAACATGTGGACTGCCAATCCGACCTGGAAGGTTGGTATCACCGAACGACTCTCTTGGCAGAGCGGGTATAACTTCGTTGACGCAAGTTACCAAGATGGACAGCGTCTTGGTCTCTTCGACTATCGGGTCCATGGAGGAACAACCGGACCCACGTATAACTTGACCGAGTTGGACCAGGTTCAGTTGACCGGTGAATACACGCTCGTGAGCATTCCATCGATCGGGCTGGAGTCGACTTATTACGGCGCGCAGGGGACCTGGACCCATGACTTCGGGGATCAATTGATCGGCTCTGTGGGGGGAGGAGGACGATTTGTCAGCTCGGATTTGGATATTCCTGGATCTGGGTCCGTGAGGAGCCATGAGATCGTGTGGGTTTACAATGCGTTTCTGAGTAAGCAGTATGAGCAAACGACGATTCGAGTCGATGGAAGTCGACGGATCAATCCCAGCGGGTTCGGGCGTCTGCTTCAGACGGATCGTGTGGGGGGATCGCTCATTCATCATGTCAATGAGACTCTTACAACATCACTCTCTGGTGGTCTCTATTTTGTATCGGGAATCGCCACAAGCCCATCGAGTCGCGACTTCCCAGGCGCCAGATTCTTGTCTGTCAGCCCCAGCATCTCATGGAACTTTGCCGAATCATGGACCGTTGAGGCCACGTATACGTTTGCGGAGAGATCTGTTGAGGACATCAACCAACACAATGGGGCACACTTGATGTTTCTTGTGCTCCGCTATGAAGGACTGAAATGGGCAGTATCACGTTGAGCAATGATCAGAGATCATCAGGTCGGTCGCCGGTGATCGCTCAAACACGAACCGCGTCCGACTATCTGGCGATGTTGCGCCGCCGTCGACGTTGATTCTGATGGCAGGAGCGTTGCTGCTGGCAGCGAGTGTTGCCCTGGCGTTTCTCTGGCCGCCGGTGTATCGCTCGACCGCGACGATTTTGATCGAAGAGCAGGAGATTCCTCCCGACCTTGTGCGGTCGGCTATCGCGACGTATGTCGATCAGCGTATCGAGACGATCAAGCAGCAGGTGCTCAGTCGATCCACGCTCTGGCGCATGGTCGAACAGTACAAGCTGTATCAAGGACTTCGCACGCGAAGCTCGACGGAAGAAGTGCTGGAGCGATTTACGAAAGATATTGAGATCGAGGTCATGAACGTCAAGGTGATCGATAAGCGATCGCAAAATCCGACTCAAGCGACCATCGCCTTTACCTTGGCTTACGATGGTGAAACTCCAGACGTGGCCCAAAAAGTCGCCAATGAGCTGACAAGCCTCTTCCTCAACGAAAATTTAAAGACCCGTGAGCGACATGCTCAAGAAACGTCGTTATTCCTTAAACGGGAATCGGACAATTTATCTCGACATATCCAAGAATTGGAAGAAAAGCTCGCCAAGGTCAAGCAGCGGGCCGACGGAGCATTGCCTGAACTCGTGCAGCTGAATATGGCCTTGATGAACCAAGCTCAACGGGAACTGATCGATGCCGACCGCGACATCAGGAGTCTGCGGGAACGCAAGACCTACCTCGAAGGTGAACTCGCGACGTTGAAGCCCCATACGCCGATCATCAGCGCGAGCGGCGAGCGTCTATTGGACGTTGAGGAACGGCTGAAAGCGCTGCGTGCTCAGTCTGCCAGTCTTTCGGCCTACGTGAAACCGGATCATCCTGACATGATTAAGTTGAAACAGGAATTGTCGTCGCTTGGAAAGGAAGCCGGTGACGCGGATGGACGTGACGAGCTGTCGAAACGACTCATGGCGGAACGGGCGATGTTGGCGGAGCTTCGCGAGCGTATGAACGAGGCTCATCCTGACGTAGTCCACGCCCAAGAAGTTGTGGCCTCACTAGAGCGGGAATTGCAAGCGGCGACCGATCGCGCCGCGTCACCGGTGACCATCAAGCCGGAGAATCCTGCCTACATCAATATTCAATCGCAGCTGACTTCCACCGGAGCCTCGCTGAAAGCGATGGAAACCGCGCGCAGTGAGCTTAAACGCCGCATGGCTGAATACGCCAAACGACTCGAGTCGACGCCGACGATTGAGCCTGAATATCTGGACTTGATTCGGGATCGGGAAAACTCCGTGCACAAACACCAAGAAATTTCGTCTCGAATGATGGAAGCCCAGGTATCCGCCGAATTGGAGGTTCAACGGAAGGGAGAGCGATTCTCGCTGATCAATCCACCGGAGCTGCCCGAAAAACCCAGTCAGCCCAACCGTCCTGCGATCTTGTTACTCGGTGCGTTGTTTGCCATCTTCGGTGGAGTCGGTGTCGGCGTCGCTGCGGAGAATCTCGACGGCAAGATCCATACAAGGGAGCAGCTCGCCCGCACCATGCGAAGCGTCCCGGTCGTAGCCGTTCCCTATTTGCCTTCAGAGCGCGAGGTGACCGCCCTGGCCCGTCGTCGTGTGGCCGTCAGCCTCTCCGCTCTCGGAGCCGTGGCCCTGGTGGCGATCGTCCTACATCTTACCTGGAGACCATTGGACATCGTATGGTACACAATCCTCAGAAAATTCGGCTGACATGATCATAGAGAAGGGGCACCCATCTGATGGAATATCTCCAACACGCTCAGGAACGCTTCAAGCAGCAAACCGGCTCAGCAGCTACGGACCCACTCCGATTTGTTGAAGACACCCGACGGCCAGGCCCTTCGATCGTGTATACCGCCACAAAGACGATGACGCTTCCTGATCATGTGATGGGGGAGCAACGCTTGATTACCGGATTCGACGAAGGCTCCTTTGTCGATGCGTATCGGGCTGTTGCGGGGCGCAGGTTCTGCAACAGTATCGCCAGAAAGGATGGAATGTCATTGGGGTGTCCAGTCCTTCGGACCAAGAGGGCAAAACGCTGACGGCGATCAATCTCTCGCTCTCACTCGCTATGGACTTGGCTCACACTGTGTTATTGGTTGATGCCGACATGCATCGACCGGCGGTGCATCGTGTCTTCGGGATGGAGCTCGTTCCAGGACTGACCGAGTACCTGTTTGACAACGCACCGCTCGCTCAACTGCTCATTCATCCCGGAATCGGGCGGTTTGTCTTCCTACCAGGGGGCGGGCGATCAAGAACTCGGCCGAGGCGCTCGCGTCACCGAGAATGACCGGACTTGTTCAGGAACTCAAGCATCGGTACCCGTCTCGTCTTATCGTGTTCGATCTCCCGCCGCTCTTGTCCCGTGCCGATGTTGTCGGATTTGCCCCGCATATCGATGCGTTGTTGCTGGTCGTGGAAGAAGGTCGCACCGAGGCAGCCGAGGTCGAACGAGCCATGGACGCACTGAAAGGGACTGTTCCGATTCTCGGAGGGGTCCTGAATAAGTCCGGCCGGCGATGTTGACCTTACGGCAAGGGCGGAAACTTGTCACAACCGATCACTAATTCGTGACGATGTACGAAACGTACTACCAACTTAAGACTAAGCCGTTCACGCTGTTGCCTGATCCCGACTTTCTCTATTTGGGAGCCAAGCACAAGATGGCGTTGAGTCTGTTGGAATATGGGTTGACGAACGGATCCGCCTTCATCGTCATTACGGGGCATCCCGGCACGGGCAAGACGACCCTGTTAAACCGATTATTGGACCAGTCCCAGCATCCCTGGGTCATTGGTGTCTTGTCAAACATCCACGGTGGACTGGGCGGACTCATGCCCCTGGATCGCAGCCTCGTTCGGCTTATCGACCAACGGAAAAAGCGAGGTCGATATCTTCATGAGTTTGCACGATTTCTTGAGCATGAGCACAGCATCGGGCGACGAGTCCTCTTGATTCTTGATGAGCACAGAATGCCGGAGCCAGCGTCTTGGAAGAGCTTCGGCTCCTGTCGAATCTCAACGACGGGCGACATCGATCGTTGCAGATCCTCCTATCCGGGCAACAAGGCCTGCAAGATCTCCTCAAGGGGTCTGGGATGGTACAGTTTGCTCAACGCATCGGAGTAGAATACGTGCTGGAGAGTCTTTCAGAAGACGAAACTATGGCCTACATGGATCATCGGCTTCAAGTAGCGGGTCGGCAGTCGAGGCTGTTCACCACGTTGGCCAGTCGAGTTGCTTTCCGTCTTACCGGTGGAATACCTCGTCTCATTAATCAATTGTGCGACCATGCCCTCGTTTATGGCTACGCCGAGCAAGCCGAGACGATAACCGCACACGTTCTTTTGGCGGCTGCGACGGCCCGAGCGAAGCATGGTGTGCTTCCATTGGTGGTTTCGCCTGAGGATGTCGAGTTATCCGAACATGAACTGGCCGCTGAGCGAATCGACATCAACACGTTTACTGTTGCCAGTGTTTCGGCTGAAGGAAAGGCGATCCATCCTGTGCAGGTGCAGTATTCTGAAACTATTACGGTTCAGGATCCATCATCGGTATACCGCAAAGCCGTGGCACTCAAGGAGTCCGGGGAATACACGAACGCGATTGGGGTGTTCAATAGGCTGGCTACAGAGGACTCCTGGGCCGTCAAGGCGCTGGCGCAGAAGGGGTTATGCCTCAAGGCAGTCGGGAAGTACGACGACGCGTTAAGAGCGATGCAGGAAGCCTCGATCCATCGATCGGCTACCGAAGACGAGAGCAGGGAAGTGCGATACTTGTTGGCTCGAACCCTCGAATCCCAAAAACGGTACGGTGAAGCCAGGGAACTATATGTGGCGCTGAACCAAGGGCAGACCAAGTACCGCGATGTGTCGGCTCGACTTGAACGATTGCCACGCACAGGCCAGGATCTCGAACGCGCACGAGCCAAACAGGGCACACGCCTCGCCGCATTCTGGCGAGGATGCGAACAATTCTTACGAGGTGCTCACCGGTAAGCATTGCTCCGCGTTGGCTATGACCGACAAGCCCATGGGAGAGGTTCCACAAGCATATTTGTCGCGTGGTTTTTCTCATCGGTACATGACCGTTTCCGACCGATGTCGGTTACTGCCAATAGTAAGGCCAGGGGTGCCAGTACGGCGACCAGTAGGGGACCTAATCGGGGCCGGGACCGCCGCGCCCCTACCACTTTTTCTTCGAATGTGATCGCCTCCTCGTTATAGGAATCGAGACTCGCCTTGACCTACGCTTATGTGATCTGCAGTGAGTCGGAAGCAGGAATGCCGGTATGATCACCAGGCTATCCGTAGCCGACACGATCACTAACAAGGTGAGGAGGACGGAGTATCGAAGCTCGCTTAAATACCGAGCATGACAAATCTAACAACGCGCAGAAGGCGCTGCGAGTACCGCCTTCGCAAAAAGGGATGGGTACGTCCAGGTATCCCTCAAACATGCGAAGAAGGAAGATTGAACACGGGAAGGATCGCTGGCACATGCCGAAGAAGTTTCACAGCTGTCGAAAGAAAAGCAATTAAGTTGCAAAGTCCAGCCAACTCCATCCGAGCGGTTGTCAGATGCTGGCTTACCTTTCTTGAAATCTGCGGCTGGTTGGAAAATCTACCGTGGTTGGTGTGCCAGATACGACCGCCAGCCGCCGTAGGCGGTGATCTCTCGCTGGCCTTCGACGAGCGCCGGTTCGCCCAACACACCGAGGACGAAGCTTCCGTCCTCCAGCCGCACCTT
>JAAUPT010000128.1 GCA_012032965.1 Nitrospira sp. | reverse complement strand
AGAGACACGCGATCCGGCGCCGATCCTCCGGTGAACAGGCAAGAAAAAGTTGAAAGCACTCATCCAACCGCTCAAGTAGGCTACGTTCGCTGAATCGTGTAGAACCGGCCCCACGGCCTGCTGAATCGCACGGATCTGATCCCAGTCAACGTGCCCATCCAGAAACTGGGCCCGAAGACGGTTGAGAAAACCTAGGCGCCGTGGTCGATCGATCAGTTCTGTGTCGGCGATCGTGTCAGCAGCTCGAGCGAACAGATAGGCGAGCCCCACCTGATCGCGCACGTCGGCTGGAACAACTAACTAAGGTCGTATAAAAGAGACGCGAGACTTTTTGAGCAGGTCCTGCAACAGTTCGTGTTTGGATGAGATGGGATCATCGCCACCGAAGGGTCCATTATTTCAGTTCCACCATCCCATCCGCCCCTTTGGATCGACGACTACCCAGAGGCCACAATCGTTTACAGTAGGAGATCAAGGTGAGTCGGCTCGATTGTAACTCTTGGAAGGGCTTTACACCGACTCCCCCTACACCGTTGTTTTCTAACAGGAACGCCAAGAGGCGGTCAACATTATCGACATACTTTCAGAGACGTCAACCATCTTGACTTTACACAATGCGATCTTATGCATATATCAACGCCTCATGTGTTTGACAGTGTATCGCAGGCAGCGGATTTGTGTATAATTGTGGCAGTTCAACAACTCGTCTCAGATGAGGCGAATGTTTGTCTTCAAGGAGGCTTACAATGAAGTCGTTCAAAGGCATAGGCCTACTACTGATCGCAAATATTCTCATCATGGTGACGCTCTCGATCACCGTACCTATCGTCATCAATGTGATCTTACCGATGTTCGGAATCGATGTTCGCGGGTCCGTCGATCTCACGTCGTTGGTATGGGCTGCCATGTTTGGGTTCGGTGGAGCATTCATCAGTTTGGCATTTTCGAAGCAAATGGCGCGGGCGATGCTCAACTGTCAGCAGATTACCCAACCTCGTTCGCAGGCTGAACAGGTCATTTATGGTTCCGTTCGGGAAATCGCGCAGCGTCTGCATATCACGATGCCTGAGGTGTGGGTCTACGATTCGCCAGACCCCAATGCCTTCGCGACAGGACCCAGCAAGAACAATTCGATGGTGGCCGTATCAACTGGATTACTCCAGAATCTCAAAGAAGATGAGGTCAAGGCTGTTCTCGCTCATGAAATGGGTCACGTGTATAACGGCGACATGTTTGCTACGACCGTCCTAGCCGGGCTGATGAACACGTTTTGTATTTTACATCGCGATGTGGGTACGGTCGTTTCTTCGCAGCGCGAGATCAGGCAGCTTTAGGCTTTGGTCTGTCTATTGTGCTTCAGATCATCGTCAGTATCCTAGCCTCCATTGTTATCAGCTGGTTTTCGCGTCGCCGCGAATTTGGAGCCGACGCGTTTGCCGCCAAGGTGTACGGCAAGGACTCCATGATCGGCGCACTCCAAGCAATTGATCGATGGGTGAATCGCGCTCAATTCGAATACTCTGGGCAGGACGCACTCGCAACGATGAAAATTTCCGGCAAGACCGGTGGGTTCATGAGTTTGTTCTCAACCCACCCACCGATTGAAGTACGGATTGCGGCGTTAGAGCGACTTTAATCCCCGTTTCTTAAAAAACGAGATGTGGGCGCGGTATTCAGCAATGGCCGCGCCCAAGATCACATTACCCCGCGAGATGTTGGCCTCGATAGCCCCCTCGATGTCAGGATCGTCGATCTCGACCTCGTAGAGGTCCTGGATGTTAGTCCTTACCGGCCCCCCGATACTCTCTCGTGGCAAAAAGATTTCCTTCCAGACTTCTTTTTCCACTAAACACACATCTCGAAATCGTTCGTAAAGCAACGTCAGCTTTTCCGGTTCCGTAATTCTGACACGCACACCCATACGGCTCCCTTCGTTTTGAACCTACCTAGGTAGCTTATTCCCATGAGACATACCGGACGTAACATCAATGACTGTAAAACGCATCGTACCGACCTGATTCGCAGCATGGAACGGCTGTTGCCCCAGCGGCGCGATATAGATCTTTGCTAGGTAATTTCCAACAGCCCATCTCTCGCCTGACTTTTTCAACTCAAGATAACCATATCGTTCATGCCCAGGCACTTCGAGCACATCTTTGCCCACTGGGTTCTCGTTCAGCTGGCCGCTCGACTGCTCCAGGTACCATTGCACTGCAAATTGTGCTGGATCTTCCAATGGAGCCACTTCAAAGACGATGTAAATCGCTGGAACCTCTGGCGTGAATATCGAACTTGGCTCGATCGGTTTTAGCCGTGGGTCCTGGGTGTACCACCCTTTCCGTCCAAAAGTATCCCATTCTACCTCAAAGCCCTTGGCCATCTTAATCCAGGTAAACAAGGATTGCGGAATCCCTTTTTCCTGAAAGTCGAATGATGGGCTTGGGGTCGAGCCGATCTCCGTGGACTCTTGCTCTTTGGGAGGCAGGAGATCCTTGGCCATTCCTACCTGGCTCTGGCATAGAGCCAGGCATACCACGCAAGGAACTACCCACCCTTGTGCCGATCTGTCTGGTAGACCATCAGCCATCCTGCTCATCGTACTGAGCCCCCTCGGGTCAATGACTACCAACCAACATTATGATGAATCAGCTCGATGCATGACGGTCGTCTGTTGTCACCGTTACCTTCTTCAGAGGTGTGGGCAGAGCTCGGACTTGTGTTGGATACCTACGTCTTCCACGCTGAGACGCCAGCGAATCGAACCAAGGTGGTCACAATTTGAGGTATCGTCAGCGTCCTAAGGAAACGGCCACAGGAAACTGGTACAGGCTCACCAACACCAATCAATAGGGAGCAACCTCGGAGCCTGTCGTACGATTCTTCTCTTCTTGTTTCAACTTTTCGAACGCTTTATCGGCATGCTCACGGACCTGATCCTGCGTCATCGTCGACACCGGCTTCGGGCTTCGCCAGCACAACCATCGGTACCCACCAGCACCACTCCCATTACAGCAACCATTAGTCCGTTCTTGGGTCTTGTCCGCCATATGCTATTCCCTGACATAGGTATCCTCCTTAGAGAGCGTATCCCTGCGGCTCGATTCGTTATCATACCGACCCCGTTGCCTGAATACCATTCCAGGCCCAATTGTTGACTCGCTGAAACCAGGAGGGTATGCTTCGACCGCACCCCGGCATTCACCCGTGAGGCCTCGTATGTCTCTCCACGACCGGCTGAGTGAAGACCTCAAGCTCGCAATGAAATCACACGATCAACTTCGCAAGGATGTGATCCGAATGATCAAAGCAGCCATCTTAAACAAAGAAGTTGAGCTTAAGCGTGATCTCGATGACGCAGAAATGAGCCGGGTGATGACGACCCTCGTGAAACAACGCCGAGAGTCAGTCGAGCAGTTTGAAAAAGCTCAACGGACGGAACTGGCCGCTAAAGAACGTAAGGAGATTGAGATTATCGAGACTTATCTCCCAAAACCGCTTTCCCCTCAAGAGCTTGAGACCATTGTCACATCGGTTATCGCAGAGACTGAATCTCACTCCCTCAAAGATATGGGGATGGTCATGAAGGCTGTCATGGCTCGCCTCGCTGGCCAGTCCATTGACGGCAAGCAAGTCAGTGAGCTGGTCAAAAGCAAGCTTTCCTGATCCATCCTTAGAGTCATTTGCTATACTGAATCCTATCTGGGGGCGGCTTCAGTTTCACTCAATTCCATCCGTTAAGTAGAGCTATGGCGATCCTCATTGTCGATGACTCCCCAGATCAACATCTTCTTCTCCGGTCGATCCTGACCAAGGCTGGCCACGAACAGATTGTGGCGGCGGATTCAGCCCAGACAGCTTTTGCACTGTTGAACCTTGATGGAGGGCAATCCTCGGTCGACGTCGATTTGATTTTGATGGACGTTCTGATGCCTGATCTTGATGGCGTCGCAGCCTGCCGCAGAATCAAACAACAGGTGCATCTTCAGGACATCCCGATCATCATGGTGACTGCAAGGAATGATCTCGACAATCTAAAGGACGCATTCACAGCCGGCGCCATGGATTACATCAATAAACCCGTCAAGAGTGTAGAACTGCTCGCACGGGTGGCCTCGGCCTTGACCTTAAAAAACGAGATGGACTGTCGAAAAGGCGCGGGAAGCTGAGTTGCGTCGCAGCAATGAAGAACTGCAGCAGGCGCTCAGGGAAGTCAAGGTCTTGCGAGGCCTGATCCCGATCTGCGCCTCGTGCAAGAAAATCCGCAATGACGGCGGGTTTTGGCAACAAATCGAGGAATATATCGGTGAACATTCGGAAGCAGAGTTCAGCCATGGGCTCTGCCAACCGTGCCTCAAAAAGCTTTATCCTGGCGTTTATCAGGACTAGCTGCTACGATTCCGCCAGTCACCTTCCTTTTCAAACCGTGTGAATGTATGAGCATTTTGATTGTTGACGACTCTGTGGATGATCGCCTTCTTCTGCAGGCTATTCTATCCACCGCTGGATACGAAAACATTCATTCGGCGGATTCTGCCGCCGCTGCATTTAAGTACCTGGGGCTCGATGGAGGCAAACATGGGGTCGCGCGAGTCGATCTCATTCTCATGGATATTCTGATGCCGCAGATGAGCGGGATTGAAGCCTGCCGCCAAATCAAGGCCGTCGATCGCTTCCGTGACACGCCCATCATCATGGTGACGGTCAAGACGGACCCGGTCGATCTTCAGTTGGCCTTTGCCGCAGGCGCCATGGATTACGTGGCAAAACCGGTCAACAAGATCGAACTGCTGACTCGAGTGCGCTCGGTCCTCCGGCTTGTTCACGAGGTCGACCGTCGCCGCGCCCGTGAGCAAGAACTCCTGGAGGTCATGCGGCAACTCCAAGAAGCCAATCAGATGCTGCTTCGTCTCTCCTGTTTAGATGGATTGACCGGCATCACCAACAGACGTCAATTCGATGATTTTCTAGATCAAGAATGGCGGAGAGCCGTCCGCGAGTCGACTCCGTTGTCGCTGATCATATTCGACATCGACCGCTTTAAGACCTATAACGACACGAAGGGGCACACAGCCGGAGACGAATGCCTGAAGCAAGTGTCTGCGGCTATATCCAGTTCCGTGAATCGCCCTGGTGATTTGGTCGCCCGTTACGGCGGAGACGAGTTTGTCACAGTTCTGCCTGGTACCGGAATCGATGGCGCAGCGCAAGTGGCTGAAAGTCTACGACGACGAGTCGAATCTTTAGGCATTAAAAACTCGGACGGAGAACTCGTGACGATCAGCGTTGGGTATGCCTGCGTGGTTCCCAACAGACATTCCTCTCCTACCGATCTCATCAAGGCGGCTGATCAGGCTTTATATCAAGCCAAAGAAGAGGGACGCAATCGAACGAAATCGGCTAGCATTCTCTCGCTGGTCGAGGACACACACAACGACTAGGGACTGCCACACAATTCACTGGCCGCTCGCACGCCCATGTCACGTCACCCTCGTGGAGAATCTCAGGGACGAGTTGCGGCTCCAACCGAATCCTCACAGCATTCCATCTCCGGCACCAGGCAGAAGGCTATTATTCGAAAGCACCAGCACTCACGGCATGCTCACTCCTCTGATCCGACAGCAACCACATTCCTCGATCACTACCAGGACACCCTCCACAAGCTGGCACAAAGTGAGGCCCTGACCAGCGGCAATCTCTCCCAGGCCTTCCGAGCTATTTCAAAAGCTTCCTGTGCTCTCCTGCAGGTCAAGCGCTCCAGCGCGTGGCTGTTGTCTCAAAAGCGAGATGCGATAAGGCTGATTAACCTGTACGAAACCGGTCGACAACGATCCAGACCAGATTTGGTGTTCCCAGCTGCGCACTGTCGGCACTATCTT
>JAAUPT010000127.1 GCA_012032965.1 Nitrospira sp. | reverse complement strand
GCATGCGAAAACCCTCACGTACTTTCTCGACGACAGTGGGGTTTTGATCGCGCCAGTATCCGGGGTCCTTCATTAATTTCTTTAGGTCGGCCAAGGTTGGAATGTCACCGCCCGTCGTATCCCCTTGTCGGAGCAACATTGGCTCGGCGTTGGTCATCATCTGATTCATGGCCAGAACGCCTTCATACGTGGTGGACAGCGCCTCCATGACGTGACTGGGTAAACTGGTTCGCGCCCAAGTATCGATTTGGCGCGCGGTTACCGCCCACTTTTCGTGGCCGCCAAAGTGGTTCACAAGCCGTTCGGTTTGTTTCTCCGCTTCGAACACCGACGCAACATCGCCAATCATGGGTATCAAGTGTTCGGCGGCAAGGTCATAGACGACTTGAGCTTGATCCTTGGAAAATCCCGCCTCGTGCAACTTCTTGTTTACCTCGGGTCGCTGCTCAAGAAATCATTGGTAATTTTGATTTCGTAATCTTCCGGGGTGGCCGGCGGGGCACGATAAACCGCGCTTCCTAGTTTCCGCTCGAGTTCGAGGTATGATTTGACGAGAGCATCCGTTCGGACTTGGCTGGTTTCCCCGTCCCAGAACTTCTCCGGAACGTGGTCGGGCCGCTGAGAAATCTCAAGACCGCCTGCGGCATTGCCGTCCCCGTCGACCACGTCGGCCTCGTCGCCAACCGGCTCAAGCAGATTCTCAGTCATCGGTGTTCTCCATGATTTTGGGACCGTTTCGCGTGGGAAGCTGGTCATCGGCCGGACCACGACTTCGGCCATGTTCCGCGAGAGAGATGATGTGTGCGACCAGTTGCCTTTGCCCTTCCACGTGTCTTAGCAAGGCATCAGAGGCGCCGGGACCAAGCACTCGGGAGTGGGTTATGGATTTCAGGTGCCTCAACACTTCCAACCCGCTCTCACCCGAAAAGCATCTTGCATAAACGTTCGCAAGGTCGCGATCGAAGTTCGGTGTTGCGTGAACGTCTGACGCGGAGTCCGTTTCAAACCACGCCCATCCCAAATCAAGGTCCGACATTACCGGGCTCCGCGGAAGCAGTGGCACCGTCATCCAAGGGAAGGATCCCCACCGGACCAATCGACGTTTGTTTGAGCGTCCCTGACAAATCCGGAAGACTGTTTACCAGGGCATCGACAAATTCATCTCCCGATGGCCGCCGGGGACGAGGTGCCCCGGATCAATTCCTCCGGCACCCCCAGGGCTCGGCCGAGCCATGCCGCGACCCGTGGCTGATCCACGGCCAACAAGGCTTCTGGTCCCATGGCCTTTACGGCGTCGAGCCAAACCATCGTGCTTTGAATGTCTTGTTGGGCTTGATACCGTGCCTGTGGCGATTTGTAGTCGAGGCTCACAATTCCGTCGTCTATGGGCAAGTCCAGGATTTCGCCCCGTCTTGCGAGAATTCCCTGCGCTCGGTTCATCAACGGGGTGAGCATTTCTGACTGCAGTCGACCGTACGTCGCACCCAAAATTCGAGCCATCTCGGCGGCCCGCTCGACAACCTCGGTGGCCGTCATTCTCGGGCCATTGACCTGTCCCAATTGATCCACAAGCAGGGCCTTGAGGATCCTTGATCGCAACTGCTCCAGGATGAGTTGCGAAACGTCGAAGCGTCCTGGTGCCTCGAGAGGTCTCAGGCCGGCGGAGCCACGGCCTTGGGAATAATCGTGCCAGGTGCCAGTTTGATGGTTGCCGGATTGATGACGCCATCGTCGTCGACTTGCCAGATACCGGTTACGGCGATGGAAGCGTTTTTCAGCACGAGTTCGACGACCTTGTTGGCGGTCTTGATGTCGGGCAACGCCTTCATGACAGGTGAACGACCGTATGTCTCACCTGGCGCTTTCAGCCAGCGGAAATTGATGAATGGCGAGGTTGAAAATCGCCCTTCCGCCAACACGGTAGGGCTATCTGGTGATTGGGTGTCGTCTTCCGTCACGGCAAGATAGGAATAGCCGAAGTCGCTGGGTACGACCGCTTCGATGATCGCCACTCGGGCGTCATAGTCATTTTGCAACCGCCGCATTAAGCCTTCCAGGTTTGCGGCGGAAGGAAATCGAGCGAGCAATTGCTGTCCGGTCATTTCGCTGCGACGGAACGTCGTATCGAGGCGGCCCGATGCTCCTTCCTCCAGGACCACTTGAGCCAATGGAACCGCCGTGAACCGCAGGGCCGACCTCTCCCCCGGGGCCGCCTCCTCGAGCAGGAGGGATGCTGTTCCAGCAGTCACGAGATCCAAATAGCATTGGTGGATTTCAACAGCGAAGTTCGAGCGATCGAAATGCGATTGCAGGATCGCCGTCGACTTCTCCAGTTCGATGGCGAGTTCCTGGCGATCTAACTCGCCGGCGTCTGGACCAACCGAAAAACCGAGCCAGTGCGTCCAAGGGGGGGTCAGTTGCGCCATCAAGCTGGCGGCCAACTGATCTACCGCGTCAGGCGCGGTCCCATCGAAATCTTGTCACCCCTCTTCCCTCCCGGGGTACCGCGGCGCAATCCGGCGTCTCTGTGAGGAAGACAATATTCATAGCACTCCTCCCAATGACTCTCCCAGGCGGTTCTCCGCTCCTTGGCTCGTCTATAGCGCTCGACGGCGTCTTTCGGCGTAAGATGGGACATACCTATTCTCCAAGAAGGCTGATTCGATTTGGCGCCGTTTCGTAGGGTGCGAGGAACCCGCGCGGAGAAGTTGCGATTGTGCCCGCGATGCCGCGCCGTCTTCGACGAAGTGCCTCCAACCTGCGTTCCCGTTCCAAGTCCCCTTCCATTTTCTGCGCCGAATTTTTTGAAGGTTCTGGGTGCGCTTTGTCAGAGGGGGTGTCTGGCGGCGGAGCGCTGAAGAGTGCCTTGCCGATGACCGGGATCAGATGAGTGGCCATAAAAGTTCCTGAACTGAGGTGATGATCGCAGGTGTCGGAGCGGCCTGGCCGGTGAACGCGGGAATATGTGCCATGTTTGTTGTAAGGATTTTATTCCTTTTTATGGGTCGATGTCAAGGCGTTTCTGCGCTCTTCTCCTAGAATGTATCGATAAAGCTGCCATGGCGTGATCACCCATGGCGCGCGAACGCCAAGAACCCGCTTGACTGCCTCGACGCAAGTATGGGGTCGCCACTCTGCGGATGGCGGCCCCTCTCTCCGAATAGGCGTCTTGATGACCGTAAACCCGAGCTGGCGATACCACTCCGCGACGTCGTCGATAGTGGGTCCGGAAAAAGAACCTAGGTTGGTGAAGTTTGACATTGGGTCGAAGATAACCCAGCAATCTTGCCGCCCGACAACCATGAAGCAGTGACGGAATCCCGGACGGAGAAGTTTTGCCCAACGGATGCTCACATCCCCCATGAATACGACAAGAGCGACGGAATTCGTCGTTGTGAGGCAGCATTCGGGAACCGAGGGCTCGGTATCGGCCTCACAAATCCTCACTCGGTAATTTCCCTCCCTCGCCGTTATACGCCGCAACGATTCACCCCACGGTCGCCAAGACCGCCGCCGGGATGCCGGGTCCCCAAGGGGCAAACCCAAACACCAAATGCTTCGGGAAAGTTCAGGTGCTTGCCGCCTAGAATCCCGCCTCGCGGCAAATCAACCTTCCTTGCCAAGATCGACGAAGCTGCAATAGTTCCTATTATATAGGATTTATAACCTTTGTCAAATTGATATTAGCATATGTTCCTAGTGCAACAGCAGTGATTTTATAAGACAATGTTCCCATGTTAAGGCATTCTGACATTTGGCGCGCAATCGATCATCTCGCACGAGAGCATGGGATGTCCGCGTCGGGTCTTGCCCGCCGCTCTGGGCTCGACCCAACTACATTCAATAAAAGCAAACGAACAACTCGAGAAGGTAAGCTCAGGTGGCCGAGCACCGAGAGCATCTCAAAAATATTGGATGCGACGAATTCCAACATCGGGGAGTTTTGTCTTATATTGATGACGGATCTGTAAGCAAAATATTTAAAAACATACCCGTCATCGGCTATGCGCAGGCTGGATCTGAAGGTTTTTTTGACGATGCCGGATATCCCACGGGCGCGGGCTGGGATGAAATTCCGTTTCCTGATGTCGGTGACCCCCATGCGTACGCCTTGGAAATCAGTGGCGAGAGCATGGAGCCAGTGTACCGCGACGGCGATATTGTCATCGTCTCTCCTCACGCCAATATCAGGCGGGGCGACCGAGTCGTGCTCAAGACTCGTGACGGCGAAGTTATGGCAAAACTCCTTCGGCGGAGTACCGCGCACAAATATGAGCTGAAGTCTCTAAACCCCGAGCATGAAGACAGAATTCTGCCGGTTGAAGACGTCGAATGGATCGCCAGAATCACTTGGGCCAGCCAATAGATAGGTGATCTTTTCTCACGGTCTTGTTGATTGGTTTGGGTTTTTTTCCGTAAGTGACAAGCGCCGCGATGTCGCTGGTCATGGGGTTGGATGGCTCTCGAGGGGCGCTCGCACCCATGTCGGTGTGGCGGAAGCGGCTTCCGCAAACTTCGGAGAAGGTCGATGCAGTCAAGGAACGACTGGAACATCGGAGAGCCGCGCAAGCCTTAAAGAATTCTTCACAAAGTGAGTGTTTGGCGAATTCACACAATATGTAGTAGTGTGCACCCGTGCTCAGGAGAACGAACGTTGCGGGACTGCCATGAACAACTTCCCGGCTCTGGTTCTTAACGCGGATTTCCGGCCTCTGAACTACTTTCCGCTGTCTCTTTGGAGCTGGCAGGATGCGGTAAAGGCGGTTTTTCTTAGCCGCGTGAACGTGGTTTCCGAGTACGAGAGGCTAGTGCGCTCGCCAAGTCGCGAGATGCGATTACCGAGTGTGATTGCGTTGAAGCAATATGTTCCAACCTCACGCAGGCCTGCCTTCACCCGTTTTAACGTCTTCCTTCGGGATGCATTCGCTTGTCAGTACTGCGGAGAGGAACTGGCGGCGGAGCGATTGACCTTTGACCACGTGGTGCCGAGGGTCGCCGGGGGGAAAACGGTTTGGACCAATGTCGTCGCGGGCGTGTGAACCTTGCAACTTGAGCAAGGCGCATAAACTTCCCAGCGAAGCGGACATGTATCCCTTGCGGTTCCCCTATGAACCGACGGCGCATGAGCTTCAAAGGAACGGCCGCGCTTTCCGCCCAATCACCTTCACGAAAGTTGGCGGGATTTCCTCTATTGGGATACCGAACTGGAACCGTTCTAACCGACTTTCATCAATCGGCGCCGCGCGCTTTGACATCCGCCGCCTTATTCTTATACTCCGCCGCCATTCCTGGGAACGTGGGAGCGTATCCCCGCCCGTATGGGCCTACCGGGACAACAACACCAATATCAGAATTTGAAAGATCATGGACGATGACAAAACGGCTGAAAGCAAAGTACAAAATTAACCGCCGCCTTGGCGTCAACTTGTGGGGGCGGCCCAAAAGCCCCATTAACGTACGCGATTATGGGCCGGGAGTGCATGGCCAGCGGCGCCGGAAGCCCACCGACTATGGTACGCAGCTGATGGCAAAGCAGAAGCTCAAGGGGTATTACGGAAATATCAGCGAAAAACAGTTTCACAGATATTACGAAGAAGCCGTAAGGCGCCGCGGAGATACATCGGAAAACCTGATCGGTATTCTCGAGCGTCGGCTCGATGCCGTGGTTTATCGGATGAAGTTTGTTCCGACGGTTTTCTCGGCCCGGCAGTTCGTCAATCATGGACACATCAAGGTCAATGGCCGACGGGTCAACATTCCATCGTTTCTGGTTCGAGATGGGGACGTCATCGAAGTTCGGGAAAAATCCCGCGAGGTTCCGATGGTGCTTGAGTCAGCCCAGTCGCCGGAACGGGATGTGCCCGACTATCTCTCCGTGGATCACGACAAGATGAGGGGAACGTTCA
>JAAUPT010000126.1 GCA_012032965.1 Nitrospira sp. | reverse complement strand
AGTTGGCACGATTGGCCGTGACGCCAGCTGAGAAGGACACGTTTGCCAAACAATTGAGTCAGATTCTCACGCACGTTGACAAGTTGAATCAGTATGAGACGACGGGGGTCGAACCGACCTCGACCGTCATGGGCCAAGTGAATGTATTTCGAGAAGATGTCACACGCCCATCACTGACTTCGGATAAGGCTCTAGCGAACGCGCCGGAGCGCGAAGCAGACGGGTTCGTTGTACCTAAAATTTTGGAGGAGCGTTAGCCGTCAAACAGCTGTCTGAGGAGTGGAAGCGTGTGAATGCCGAGCGACGTTTGACGAATGACGAAAAGTATAGATGTTCCGACAAATGCTACGTTCAAAAATTCACCGCGCAACTGTCACAGGTGCCCATCTGGAGTACGAGGGAAGCTTGACGATTGATCAAGACTTGATGGAAGCGGCCAGTATCCTTCCTTACGAAGCCATTGTCTGCTCGAATTTGAATAATGGCGAGCGATTTATGACCTATGCGATCAATGGCTCCCGAGGAAAGGGCGAGATCATTTTGAACGGGCCTACGGCGAGGAAAGCGGCGGTCGGAGACCAAATAATCATTTTCTGTTACGAGTACTATGGAGAAGAAGAGATTAAGAAGCATGCACCAAAGATCGTTCGGGGTGAATGAAAAAAATAGGGATTGTGACGGTTAACTGATAGGCTGGACCGAGCTAGGCGTCTGATCTCCCGTCTTGCCCACGCTCACCGCATGTGTTGATAGCGAGCCATCCATGTCCCTTCATAAACTAAGCCTCATCGAGCTTCAAAGAAAGTTTAAGGCAGGAGAAGTGACGGCGGCGGAGATCGTGCGGGCGTATTCTCTTCGCATCAGCCAGATAGAGCCGAAGGTAAGAGCCTTCGTCACTCACACGCAAGAATCCACATCCATGCAGGCGGAGTTTTTGGATCAGAAGCTCAAGAGTTGGAGGAAGACCATGCCGCTTAGCGGTATGCCTCTTGCCATCAAAGATAACATCTGTACGGATGGCGTTCCCACGACCTGTAGCTCTCGCATGTTGCAGAATTTTGTGCCGCCTTACGATGCGACGGTTATCGCCAAGTTGCGGGCGCAGGACTACATTCTGTTGGGTAAGACGAATTTGGACGAGTTTGCAATGGGATCTTCGACGGAGAATTCCGCGTTTGGTCCAAGCCGGAATCCTTGGAATCTGCAGTGTGTACCAGGCGGATCAAGTGGAGGATCAGCAGCGGCGGTTGCGGCAGAAGAGTGCGCGGCCGCACTTGGCTCAGATACAGGAGGCTCTATCAGGCAGCCTGCGGCGTTCTGTGGGGTTGTGGGATTGAAACCAACC
Source organism: Nitrospira sp. (assembly GCA_012032965.1). Classification (GTDB taxonomy): domain Bacteria; phylum Nitrospirota; class Nitrospiria; order Nitrospirales; family Nitrospiraceae; genus Nitrospira_D. Next base: position 4,579 of record JAAUPT010000126.1, on the reverse strand, counting down.
TACGGTCGGGTGTCGCGATATGGTTTGGTGGCGTTTGCTTCCTCGCTGGATCAAATCGGGCCGATTACAAGGAACGTATCGGATGCAGCGTTTCTGCTTGGGGCCATCGCGGGACATGATCCACTGGATTCTACGTCGATCGATCGCCCTGTACCGGACTATCTGAAGTCGCTCCAGAAGCGAGACCTAAAAAGCCTGAGAGTCGGTGTGCCGGTGGAGTTTTTTACCGAAGGGCTTGATCCAGAAGTGGAACAGGCGGTCCGGTCCGCGATTGAGGAATTGAGGCATCTTGGCGCGGAAGTGAAGGAAGTCCGGTTACCGAGGACCGATGCTGCCGTCGCGGTCTACTATGTGATTGCAACGGCGGAAGCCAGCTCGAATCTTGCCCGTTTCGACGGGGTGAAATTCGGATTTCGGGCGAAGGAAACCAAAGATCTGCTCGAACTGTATATAAAGACGAGACAAGAGGGGTTTGGACCGGAAGTCAAGCGTCGGATCATGCTGGGTACGTACGTGCTCAGCGCTGGGTACTACGATGCGTACTATGGAAAGGCTCAAGCGGTACGAACGTTAGTCTGTCAAGATTTTGATACCGCTTTCAATGAAGTCGACTTGATCGTCACCCCGACCACGCCGACGCCGGCATTCAAGCTAGGAGAAAAGAGCGAAGATCCGCTCCAGATGTATCTGTCCGATGTTTTTACGATTTCCGTCAATCTGGCGGGACTGCCGGCGATTTCGCTGCCCTGTGGGTTCAGTACAGCAGGAATGCCGATCGGGCTACAGCTGATCGGGCGCGCGTTCGAGGAAGAGACCGTACTGCGGGCTGCACATGCCTATGAGCAGTCAGCACAATGGCATCAGAAAAAGCCGACGATACGGTAGGAGGGCAGAGTGAGGGGTACAGGAAAGAGTGGGAGCAAGGGATGAGAGAGCAGGAGGATCGCCGACTATGACAATCGTTGAAATCGCTGTGCTGCTCGTGGCCGTGGCCTTCGCCGTGCTGGTCGGGTGTTTGGTACCGGTTTTGATCCAAGTCCGAAAAACTGTTGCCGAGTCTGAACAGTTGCTGTCAAAGCTGAACACTGAGGTGCCTGGACTCGTGGCGGAACTTCGGGTCATCAGCCAGAATGTAAATGATGTGACGAGTCAAGCGAAGGATAGTATCGGGCATGCAGCGGTCTTGCTGCACGCGGTGGGTGAAGTTGGGGAATCAGTGCAGCAGGTTCATCATGTCGTTCGTGGGTCGAGCGGGACGCTCATAAACAATGTCGCGAGCATGGTGGCAGGAATCAAGGCGGCAACTCACGTCGTGCGGGAACGCATGAAACATCAAGGAGGGACACACAATGGCGGATGATCGAGGAACATCGGCAGCTGTCTTATTGGCGTTTTTGAGTGGGGCGGCGATGGGCGCGGTTGCAGCATTATTGCTGGCGCCACAATCTGGCGATGAATCGCGTAACCAGCTTCGGCGGTATGCCCGTCGTGCGGAGAATGATCTTCGTGACCTTGCTGGTCGTGCCGGTGAAGCATTTGAAGACGTAGTCGATCAGGGAAAAGACTTTGTCGACACGAAGCGATCGGTCCTGCGAGAGGCATTCGATGCTGGACGTGAAGCGATGCGGCGCGAACGGGGTCGTGTTCAAGACGAAGGGGTGGAGCGAGGGTGACTTACGAGACAGTCATCGGGGTGGAGGTGCATGCTCAGCTGCGGACCAAGTCCAAAATGTTCTGTGGGTGCGGTGCGATATTCGGTTTGCCGGCTAACAGCCAGACGTGTCCGGTTTGCCTTGGCTTGCCGGGAAGCCTGCCTGTCATCAACCGAATGGCGGTGGAAATGGCGGTGCGAGCAGGGTTGGCGTTGAACTGTTCGATCACAGCGAACAACCAGTTCGCCAGAAAGAACTACTTCTATCCGGATTTGCCCAAGGGATACCAAATCTCCCAGTACGAGTCTCCCATCTGCCAACATGGTTGGCTCGAGATTGTTGGTGTCGAGGGAACTAGGCGAGTTCGCATACGCCGAGCTCACCTTGAAGAGGATGCGGGGAAAAATGTTCATGAGACCGGCGATGTCGGGAGTAGAGTGGATTTGAATCGCGCCGGTACTCCGCTGTTGGAGATTGTGACGGAACCTGACATGCGGTCAGCCGACGAAGTGGTCTCGTATCTCAAAGGACTGCGGGACATCTTGATGTATCTTGAAGTCTGCGACGGCAATATGGAGGAGGGAAGTTTTCGGTGCGAGCCCAACTTGTCGCTCCGTCCAACTGGACAAAAGAAGTTTGGAACGAAGGTCGAGCTGAAAAATATTAATTCTTTCAAGAATGTGAAGGATGCGATCGACTATGAAATCAAGCGACAGACGAAGGTTCTGAATGAGGGAGGCAAGATTCACCAGGAAACTAGGCTCTGGAATGTCGAACGGGGTGAAACCGCGGTCATGCGTTCTAAAGAAGAAGCCCATGACTATCGCTACTTTCCGGATCCGGATCTTGTCCCATTGAGGTTAGAACAGACGTGGATTGATGGATTTCGATCGTCGTTGCCGGAGTTGCCGGCTGTTCGCATGCGTCGATTTGTCGCGATGTATGGACTGCCGGAGTACGATGCGGGTGTGCTGACGACATCGAGAGGGATGGCCGACTATTTCGAGTCGTGCGTACAGCAGTTCAATCATCCGAAGACAATAAGCAACTGGGTGATGGGAGAATTGACGAGAGAGTTGAACGGCTCAGAGACAGCTATCGAGGTTTCCCCTGTCAATCCTGAGCGGCTCGTCAGTCTATTGCAGATAGTGGATGAGGGGACCATCAGTTTAAAAGCAGCCCGGGACCTCTTCCCCGAACTCTATCGCACTGGGAAGACACCAGAACAGCTTGTTCAGGAGAAAGGCCTAACCCAGGTGTCCGACGAAGGGGCTCTGGGAAAGGTGATCGACGAAGTGCTGGCCAAGAGTCCCATGCAGGTTGCGCAGTTCAAAGACGGTAAGCAACAAGTCCTAGGTTTCCTCGTTGGGCAGGTTATGAAGGCGAGCGGAGGGAAGGCAAATCCTGGAAAAGTGAATGAGTTGTTGAAGAAGAAGTTGAGCGCCTAACAAGAGAGGGATACGCGGTATGAGTGCGATTAGAGAAATCAGAGGCAGGCAAATTATCGATTCACGCGGCAATCCGACGATTGAGGCTGAGGTCACGCTTGAAAGCGGCGCAACGGGTCGGGCAGCGGTACCATCCGGTGCATCAACAGGGGAAAAAGAAGCCATCGAACTCCGCGATGGCGACAAGAAGCGATGGATGGGAAAGGGCGTGTCTAAAGCAGTGGCGAATATCAGTAAGATCATCGCGCCAGAACTACTAGGGAAAGAGGCGTTTGATCAAGTTGGCATCGATCGAGCCATGATTGCATTAGATGGAACGAAGACGAAGGGGAAGCTGGGGGCGAATGCGATCCTAGGTGTATCGTTAGCCGTGGCCAAGGCCTCTGCGAACGAAACAGGGCAGCCGCTTTATCGCTATTTAGGTGGGGCCAATGCGCGAGTCCTTCCAGTACCGCTGATGAACATCATCAACGGCGGAGCCCATGCCGACAATCGGTTGGATCTCCAAGAGTTCATGATCATGCCGGTAGGGGCGAGTCGATTTAGCGATGCCCTTCGAATGGCAACCGAGGTCTTTCACTCGTTGAAGGCACTCTTAAAGAAGAAGGGACTCAACACGGCCGTGGGCGATGAGGGTGGGTTCGCTCCCGATCTCCAATCAAATGAAGAGGCACTGAGTTTAATCTCTCAGGCGATCGAAGAGGCCGGCTATAAGACTGGTCGCGATATCTCGCTCGCATTGGATTGCGCCGCAAGCGAGCTGTATGAGAAGGGGCGGTATGTTCTTGAAGCGGAAAAGAATTCAGATCGTTCATCGGAAGACATGATTGCATACTACAGCACGCTGTTGGATCGGTATCCAATCCTTTCCATCGAGGATGGGCTGAGTGAGCTGGATTGGAAGGGATGGAAGATGCTCACCGAGAAGTTGGGCAAGCGAGTGCAGCTGGTCGGTGACGATATCTTTGTTACCAATGTCGAGATCTTCTCCAAAGGCATCGCGGAAGGAATCGGAAACTCGATTCTGATCAAGCTTAATCAGATTGGAACGTTGACCGAAACCTTGGATGCCATCGAGCTCGCCAAACGGTCCGGGTACACGGCGATCATTTCACACCGATCTGGTGAAACGGAAGATACGACGATTGCGGACATCGCAGTTGCGACGAACAGTGGGTTGATCAAGACCGGGTCTTTGTCTCGGACGGATCGTGTGGCCAAGTATAACCAGTTGCTTCGAATCGAGGAAGAACTGGGAACGACCGCAGTGTATCGTGGACGAGCGGCTGTGTCTGTTAAAGCATAGCGGATTTTGATTGGTGGATTGACAGCATGGTCATCAAGCGGAATCGTGGCCGTCAATGGCTGGAATGGCAGCGTCGAGCCCTCACCATTGCACAAGTGGTCGGTGCCGCTGGTTGCGTCTGGTTGTTCGTCGCGTTGTTTTCAGGAGAAATGAGCTCACACGGTACGTGTCAT
>JAAUPT010000125.1 GCA_012032965.1 Nitrospira sp. | reverse complement strand
TGATGCACGGAAGGGGTCGCCCATCGCGGGAATGACAAACTGGCCTTCGCCCGCTGCCCTGGGCGCAAAGGGAATAATCTGATCCGCGGCATTCTGGTTCAGGATGGATCAGCTGGTTCGTCTGCACGGAGAACGCGACGGCCAGTTGAACGATGGTTCCGCTGCCGGAATAGCGGGAGCCGTCGATCGTGAGGGTAGCGCGGTTAGCCTGTTGCAAGGTGTTACTATGATTTCATGTGATGTCTACAAGTCAACGGCGTTAATGTCCCTGGCGCAAGATCGGGGAAGGACCATGTCTATGTTGCATCTTGCCTCATCGTGCCTCACTTCTCTGTAGACGCCTACCCCAACCGATTGCCTGATTCGTTGCCCGTGTTTCGTACCTCTTGTTTCGTACCTCTATGGGGAATGTATGAAAGATTTGCTCAGAACCGCTGTGGCATCAGGATTGCTCAGTTCATGTTTAGGCAAGGACTGCGCTCATTGTTCTCTAGAATAGGAGTATCACCATGAAAGTCACCCTCAGCATCATCAAAGCCGATATCGGTTCTATCGGCGGCCATATCTGTCCCTCGCGACAAGTGCTGGAACGTGTTCGGAGTCATATCGCTCAGCATGGCTCTTCGCTATTGATCGATCATTACGTCAGCAGTACCGGTGACGATATCGCGATCCTGATGAGCCATCGGCACGGCGCAGGACACGAAGCCGTCCACAAACTGGCGTGGGATGCCTTCCTGGCCGGGACAGCAGTGGCCAAACAACAGGGGCTGTACGGTGCCGGTCAGGATTTGTTGAAAGACGCCTTTTCGGGCAATGTGCGCGGGATGGGACCGGCCGTGGCGGAGATGGAATTCAACGAGCGGCCGAATGAGCCTTTTCTGTTCTTCGCGGCCGACAAGACCGATCCCGGTGCCTTTAATCTCCCGCTCTATCTGGCCTTCGCCGACCCCATGAACACACCGGGTTTAATACTGGCGCCCAACATGGCGGAAGGCTTTCGCTTCGTCATCATGGACGTGAATCATACGGAAGGTGACAAGCTCATCGAGCTCGATGCCCCGAAAGAATTGTACAAGATTGCCGCGCTGTTGCGGGACACCGAACGGTACGTCGTGGAATCGATTTGGTCCGTTGCCAGCGGCGACCAAGCGGTGGTGGCATCCACCTCACGGTTGCATAACATTGCCGGGAAGTATACCGGCAAGGACGACCCGGTGATGCTAGTGCGGGTACAGAAGGATTTTCCGGCGACGGGCGAGGTCTTAGCGCCCTATGCCGTCGGTCCGTATGTGGCAGGTGGTATGCGTGGCTCTCACCAGATGCCCTTGATGCCGGTCCCGCTTCAGTCGGGTATCAGCTACTTCGATGGCCCTCCGGTGATCACCTGTGCCGCCTTCGCCATGCACGAAGGACGGTTCACCGAACCAGCGGACGCGTTCGCCCATCCGTTCTGGAACCGGGTACGGGACACCGTCTCTGAGAAAGCCATCGGCATGCGACGACAAGGTTTCTTTGGTGCTGCGATGCTGCCCATGGCGGAACTGGAGTATACCGGCATCATGGAAAACCTGAAGGCGCTGGAACCACGATTCCACGTGCGCACCGATTCGTGATCGCAGTATGACCGAAGTATTCTGCTTCGGTCGTGGGGGTAAGGTGTTAAGCGAGACGATCAGTTACACTGCTTGCACCGGCGTGAGCCCACCCGCCATTAGAGTTTTCAATTCTTTCTTGTCCACGCTGCCGATGGCGGCTTCGTGGGTGACTTTGGCTTCCGGATGAAACACTCGCACGATGCGGATCGCGCTGGCCTGTGTCTGGCCTTGCACGACCTCCACACAATCCACGTGACATCATGTTCCTCTCTCCAGGACGTCGGTTCTGACTACACGACAGAGCGGTACGCGTCCGCCAAAATTCCTCATGTGCAGAGAATATGTCCATGCGGGGAATTTGAGGTTGCGGGGTCGTGGTAAGTAGACTAGAATTCATTTCTCTCCCCATGACACCCAAAGCCGCCAAGAAAAAGCGTTGGGTGAGGGCACGACCGCTTTCACCCGCACTTCACGCAGAAGATCGACAAGAAAACGCCGTTCAAACGGCAACGGACGACTTCTTTGCCGAAGCCTTCCGTCTGAGTCCTCACCCGATCGGTATCACCGAACTCGAGACCGGTCGTTGTCTGGAAATCAATGACGCATGCCTAGAGATCTTCGGCTTTCGTCGAGACGAAGTCATTGGAAAGACCACGCTGATGTTGGGAATCTGGCCCGATCCTCACGAGCGTGCGAGATTGATTGAGCGACTTCGATCAGAAGGGGTGGTCAGGAATCTTGAAGTATCCATGCGGATGCGGAGCGGAGAACTCCGGAAGTTCCTTATCACCACGAACGTCATCACGCTCAACGGGAAGCCTTGCATACTCACAATCGGCAATGACATTACCGAGCGCAAACGCGCGGAGGAGGCACTGCGCCAGTTCAACGAGACACTCGAACAGCGCGTCGAAGAACGCACGACGGCATTGAGAACCGTGCAAGCGAGACAGCGACTCTTGCTGACGTCCACCCCGGTGGTGCTCTACGCCCGTAGGGCAAAGGGGGATTATGGCGCGACATTCGTCAGTGAGAACGTGGTGGAGCAACTCGGGTACAGTCCACGGGACTTCACCGACCACTCAGATTTTTGGATCAGTCATGTTCATCCCGATGATCGTGCGTATGTGCTGGCCGGTCTCTTGAGAACCTTTGAACACGGTCGCCATATCCATGAGTACCGGTTCCGCCATAAGGACGGGACCTATCGCTGGCTTCGCGATGAAGTGCGCCTGATTCGGGATGATGCTGGTGAGCCACTCGAGCTCATCGGATTTTATGTCGACGTGTCCAGTCAGAAGTGGGCACATGAAGCGCTGCGTGAAGGCGAGGAGCGGTTTCGTTTATTCATCGAGCATGCTCCTGCCGCCATAGCGATGTTCGACCGAGACATGCGCTATCTGGGGGCGAGCCGTCGCTGGATGGAGGAGTATCAGCTGAAAGGAGATATTATCGGTCGGTCGCACTATGAGCTGATTCCAGATTTTCCAGCATGGTGGAAGGAGGTCCATCGTCGAGGTCTGGTGGGAGAAATACTCAGCGAAGATGAAGACTGTTTTGTCCGATCCGATGGCTCCGTGCAGTGGATCACCTGGAATGTTCGCCCCTGGTATAGCGGGGATGCAGTCGGCGGTATCGTGATTGCGACAGAAGATGTGACCGCTCGCGTAGAAGCAAAGCGCGCACTCCATGAGAGCGAGGAACGATCGGATCAGGTCATTCGTTTGGCGAACTTTGGCATTTTTGATCACGACCATCGCACTGGGAACGTCTACTGGTCACCGGTGATGAGAGAAATCTATGGAGTGGGACCCAGCGAGCCGGCTTCTGTAGAGGGGTACATTAAGCTCATCCACCCGGATGATCGCGAAGCGGTCGTGACAGCGATGAAGCTGACCACTAATTCTGCAGGTGACGATCTCAACTTGATGGAGCACCGCGTGGTGCAGCCTGACGGCAGCATCCGTTGGCTGAGCTTGCGGGCATGGACGTTATTCGATCACGAAGGACCGGAGCGTCTTCCCACGCGTACCTTGGGAGCGGTGATCGACATCACGAAACGCAAACATGCTGAAGAGGCCTTGAAAATAAGCGAGCGCCGATTCGCATCCTTTATGGATAATTTGCATGGCTTTGCGTGGATCAAAGACCCTCAAGGACGATACCTTTACGTCAATCGACTCTTCCAAGAATCCCTGTTGGCAGGATTAGATTGGAAAGAAAAGACCGCCCGTGAGGTATGGCCGGAGAAGATCGCCGAGCAGTACGAGATAAACGATAAGGAAGTGTGGGAGACTCGGATGCCCCTGCACACGGTGGCGCCGTTCCTGCAGAATGGGGAGATTCGGCATGCTCTTGTCAGCAAGTTTCCCATCGTCGATCACAAAGGATCGCCCGAGTTGTTGGGTGGTGTCGCGGTCGACATCACCGAACGCAAGCAGGCGGAGGAGTTGCTGAGACAGCAAGCGGACTTGCTGAATCAATCCCACGATGCCATTTTTGTATGGAAGATCGGTGGCGGCATCGTGTACTGGAACCGCGGGGCGGAAGAACTCTACGGATGGCGATCGGACGAGGTGATAGGGCTCAGCAGCCATACGCTGCTCAATACGAGCCCTCCGACAACGACTACAGAAATGGAGGCCTGCCTTGGACAAGAAGGCCGTTGGTATGGTGAGGTGACCCACATGGCCAAGGATGGTCGGCGGCTGATCGTCGAAAGCCGACATGTGCGGGTCATGTACGGAGGTCAGGAATATGCGCTGGAGTCCAATCGAGACATCACCGAACGCAAGCAGGCGGAGGAGGCGATTCATCGCAATCAGATGGAGTTGAGTCAACAGCAGGCGCAGTTGGAAGAGCTGACCTCGAAGCTCCTCACGGCGCAAGAGCATGAGCGACGACGAATCGCTCGAGACCTACATGACGATGTGAGCCAGCGACTGGCGGCCTTGGTTCTGGAGGTTGCCTCGGTTGAGAACCATCCCTCCATCGTACCCAGTGAACTCGCGCACGCGCTGACAATTCTTCGCCAAGGGTTGGAGCAGGTTTCCGACGATGTGCACAGTCTCGCCTACCGTCTTCACCCCTCGCTCTTGGAGCATGCCGGACTGTGTCCGGCTGTAGAAGATCATGTCCAGCAAGTTTCCCGGCGTACAGGCCTGCCGATTCGTCTGAAGATGGCTGGGATTCCCAACACTGTTCCTCTCGATCACGCTACCTGTCTCTTCCGGGTGATGCAGGAGAGCGTCCAGAACGTCGTGAAACATGCGCAGGCAACGCTGGTCACCGTCCAGCTTCGTGGGTCCTCCAAAGGGCTCGGTCTTTCCGTCACTGACAACGGAAAAGGGTTTAACCTAGTCAACTTGAGAGTCCATGAACAGGGCCTGGGGTTGAGCAGTATGGAGGAGCGGTTACGTCAGTTGCACGGGTTTTTCAGAATCCAGTCGAGACTGTCTCAGGGGGCGAAGATCTGTGCTTGGGTGCCGATTGACGTGGAGGTCACATGAAACGTCCGCGTATTTTGATGGCAGATGATCACGCCATTGTTCTGGCCGGGCTGCGAAAGCTGGTCGAAGCCGAGGGCGAGGTGGTGGGGATGGTGGAAGATGGGCGCACGCTGGTTGAAATGGCTCAGCAACTCCGCCCCGACATCGTACTCCTCGATATCTCGATGCCGTTGCTGAATGGGTTGGATGCGGCGCGTCAGTTGACTAAATTGGTACCGGAAAGCAAACTCATCTTTCTGACCATGCACGCGACTCCTACCTACGCCACGGAGGCCTTTAAAGCTGGGGCCGCAGGCTATCTGATCAAACGGTCAGCGGCGGTGGAACTTAAGCAAGCTATCCAGGCGGTCATGGGTGGTCAACACTACATGACTCCGCTAATCACGAAGGATGTGTTAGCGGCGACGCTTCAATCTCCGGATGGGCAGCCAAGCAAGCCGTTGGTGACATCTTTGACACAACGGCAACGTGAAGTGCTTCAGCTTGTTGCGGAGGGAAAAGGAACCAAGGCGATTGCCTCCATTCTCAATATCTCTGTGAAGACCGTGGAATTCCACAAGTTTCGCATCATGGGCGAGCTCAATCTGCATTCCACCGCCGAACTAATCAAGTACGCAATTGCTGAGGGCCTCGTGAGCGTATCGACCTAGGGATACTCACGAGTCAGGTACTTAATAGAGACTGAACTCTATAATAAGTACGCCATGAGACAACTAGTAATATACCTTCCTCTTACTAGTGACTTCACTAGTTCACAAGTGCAGTGCTGGTCCATTATAATTTTGGTATCGTAGACTTATGGGAGGAGAGAGGTCTCATG
>JAAUPT010000124.1 GCA_012032965.1 Nitrospira sp. | reverse complement strand
GGACATTCTTCGCCTGGATCTCACGTCTGGCAATCTCAATCGATTGGATCGCGCCGTCGTACAACATCACGATCAACTGGACGCCGGAGGACGTGACGACCTGAGTCTGTTCATACTGTCGAGCGTACTGCGTGAGCATGGCCGATCTTCCTCGTGTGGTTATTGATTCGACGAAGACTGTGATTGGAGGAAACTACTTTGTCCCTGGAGCTGCCGCAAGAGCCCATCCAGCGCGGCAAATTGGCGCCTCAGTCGTTCTTCATAGCGACTCAGGGAATCCTCTTGCCTGATGATGTCGTTTCCAACTCGGGTAATCTCGCTCGTTAACCCATTTTTGCGAAGTGTGAGAGCCCCACCTGCCACATCATTCAATGCGCCCACCACCGACACGAGCGACTGCGCAAGACCGGCCGACGCTCCCTGATTGGAGAAGAGGGCCTTCACTGCACTGTAGTCTGTGCTCAACGCAGTGGTCAGTTGTCCATCGTCAACTGTCAGCGTTCCATCCCGCTCGGTCTTGAACCCGATTTGCCCGACGCTGCTATAGGTGGTCGCTCCGCTGACCGAGGATGAGAGGGCCGTTCTGAGTTGAGCAATCACGGTTCTCGCGGACGACTCGTTGAAAAACACCCCTCCTTGCTTCGTTGTCACATCATAGGTCGTCCGTTCATTGATGAATTTGACCACCTCATTGTACGCCGTCGCCAAGGCTTTGATGTTCGTCTTGACGGCATTCAGGTCTTGAGAGAGGCTCACCTGGACCGTCTCCGTTCCCGTCGTCTTCGTGAGTGTGAGCGATAGTCCCGGAATCGCATCGGAGATCGTATTCGAACTCCGTTGGATCGTCAGCGGATTCAGGCTCTGATCCCCGATCTGGATTTCCGCATTCTGCGCGGCAGACAGGGTATCGATTCCGCCGGTGCCGCTGCCGTTCAGAAGATCCAAATCCGTGTCGTCAGCGACAATGGCAATCGCGTGGTCGCTGCCCGTGTTATTGGAGGAAAGGGCCAAACGGTACGACGGCGCCGCTTCCGTTCCCGTGTTGATCAAGGAAGCGGTTACACCAGCTCCGAGATCATTAATCTGATCCCGTAAGTCTGTCAGGGTGGCCGTTGATCCCAAATTCACAGTTTGATCCGCTCCGGACCCCACCTTGAACGTGAATGCAGCCGACCCGCCTCCGACGATGTCCGCAGTCTCGGATGAGACGGCTTTGGCCGCCTTACTGACGATTTGATGTGATTGCGCGAGTTGAACGACCCGGATGCTGTAGGTTCCCGATGTCCCTGAGGAAGAGGCCGAGACGGACAGTACCGTTGAATCCGTCACTGAGGCCGTCGTCTTGTCGAACGACGTCGAAAGCCGGAGCGCCTCGGCGGCGCTTTGGAATGCCGCCACTTTGGTGCTCACGGTGGTCAAATCTGTGAGCTTGGTGTTGAGATCGGTCTTTTTCTTGGTCAGTCGATCAACCGGTAGCTGTGCGACCTTCACCAGTTGATCGACAACTTGACCAAAATCCAGCCCGTTCCCTAAGCCTCCGAAACTTATCGTCGGCATCCCACGTCCTTGTGTGTCAGATCAGACATGTTCCTCGAAGAGCAGTCCCTTGTGATTCGCCAAGTCCTTGGCGAGATCGATCACCTCCTGAGGAGGGATCTGCCGAATCACTTCTCCAGAGTCTCGGTTCAAAATCTTGACGACGACCCGATGAAGATCTTGATCCACTTCTATCTGCAACTGTGATCCCGATTGTTGCAGAACTTCTCTCACCTTGCCCACGGCTTGTTCAAGCGCCACACGGTGCGTCGGAGACGCAGGACTGAAGTCGGAACCGTGACTACGCTCGGCCACGCGCGCGTTCGTTGGAAGCGCCTCGGCCTGACTTCTACGGTTGGCAGTGGTCGGGAGATCCACCGTGGATGCAACATTGGTGATCATGATACCCCCCCTTCATCACTCCGTTCACCGGACCCCTCTCCTAGTACGGAGAGGGGCGGTGGACGATGTGCTGCCGTTATCCTCTGAGTAAGGCCAGCGCTTGTTGCGGGAGCGTGTTAGCCTGTGCCAACGTTGCAATGCCCGCCTGCACCAAGATCTGGTTCTTCGTGAACAGGGATGTCTCGAGCGCAATATCGGCATCACGGATCCGCGATTCTGCCGCCGTGAGGTTTTCGCTCGTGACCTGCAGATTGGCAATCGTCGCCTCAAATCGGTTCTGAATGGAACCGTATTCAGCTCGTGCCGTTGCAATCGCGCTGATCGCATTGTCGATGTTCGCTAACGAACTTGTTGCATTTGCAGAGGTTGACACGTTGACGGTAGACAGACCCAACGATGTCGTGGTGATGTCGTTGAGAGCCAGGTCCAGCGTATTCCCTGCACCGCTCCGGAACCCAATGGCGATGGAGAAGCTGATCGTGCTGCCGCTGGTCAGCGCCTGGCCGTTGAATTCTGTCACTTGGGCGATCCGGTCGATTTCCGAACGCAACGCAACGAATTCTTGATCGATGTAGGACCGTTCCGTATTACCTACCGTGCGCTCGCGCCTGCGAAGACAGCTCGCGGAGCCGAGCCAGCAACGAGCCGATGGTCGCGGCTGCGCCGTCGGCGATCTGCGTGAGGCTGATGCCGTCCGAGGCATTTCGCGTCGCCTGGTTGATGCTGCGTATCTGCGCCCGCAAGGACTCGGACAAACCGAGGCCCGCCGCATCATCCGCAGCGCGTGTCACCCGAAGGCCGGATGACAACCGTTCCACCGAACGGTTCAAACTCAGGGTGTTAATCGAGAGGTTCCGCTGAGCCGCGATAGACGCGGGGTTGTTATTAACGATAAGAGCCATTGCTCTTCCTCCTTGAAACTAGAACACCATCCGTTGCTGTGCTTCCGACATCCGTGCAGAAGCCGTATTCCCTTACGCCTCTTCGTGGCGTGCTTGTCTTATCGGCCAATCCCGAGGGGACTTGAGTCTTTGGACCAACCGCCAGAGAGCAAAATAACCGTTCTGCAATGGATTAGAACGAATAGGGCCAGTTTCAGAGAGATAGCCTCGGCAGGATTTCATACTCCAGCAGATCGGCCATACGGACCGTATCGCTGAAGTGTCGCGCGCTGAGAAACTCCTCTATCCACCTCGCAACGGCTTTAACATCGGAATCAGCCGCGTTGTTTCCGATTAGTTCCATTAGATCGGCCACCTTCCCCAGCCAGCGATCCAGCACAGACAGGTCTTGCGAGCCCAGTCGAAGCTGCCCCACCAGCAAGCGTCCTTCCTGGACAACGAGCTCACGGTATCGGTTGATCGTTCCGCGGGCGGCATGGATGATCTCCGCCTGCGTCAGCGACGTCGCAACAAGGTTGCTGAACTTGGCCGACGGCTCTTGGAGTAATCTCGGCTCGATATCGCGGTCAGTAATCTGACGTCGATCGAGCATCATGGTTGTCACAATGCGAGCTTTCGCATGGGCCCGTTCGCTGAGTTCGGCGAAGACATCCGCCAATGAGGCATCGGTCGCCGCCGGCCATTGATCGTCATCTAGTTTGATTTGCATGAGAGGTCTCCTTATCCAAATATGGATTCACGCGACCCGCTGTGCCGGCCTTGCCTGCCGCATGTTCGACCCGGGATCAGACGTGAGACAGACATCGTTTGCACGCGCACCAAACAAACGTCGTTCGATGTCCAAAACCCGTGACAAATATGTTCGATGGGCACCTGCATGATGGCGCGCAAGCCGGTCCAACCCTTTGACGTTGTCACTTTGGAGTTGTCGTAGAAAAGTAGCTGTGATCGGCGCCGTTGCGGCACTGTTCATTCCGACGAGGTGGAGCCGTGCTTTTCCCACGCTCTGTTCCAGCTGAAGTTGTTTCACTTGCGGCAGATTGATGCGTTCTTGGCCGGCAAGACGAGCAATCTCATCAGCTCTTCGACAGGCCGTTTCCAGAAGCGGGATCAGGCGTTGAATGGATTCCCTTGCCTGTATGGCATCGGGCAGCGGCCCGACAACAGCAGGAACTTTGCTGCACATCCCAGTGTGGGTTTCATACCAATAGCGGCGCCAGAAGTTGGCATACCATGCAGTCACAGAGGATTCCATTCCCACTTTCAATTGGAACGTACCCAATCCATCCTCATCTACATTGGACATATACAGGCGCGCTCCCGAAACTTGCGATGGAGATGGCATGTCCTTCAGTACATGGAGCAACAGATCTGCCACGAGGTCCGGCGAAATCCGATCTTTGCAGGCATGGTGGGCACAGACCATATCGAATCCACAGGGAGCACACTCAAGTTCTGGCTGAATCACCCAATGGCCCATCCCATATGGTCCGGTTTCCTGATAATCCACATGTCCCACCGAAAGGTCGATCACCGAGGTTCCCGCTGCAACGCCGATATGCATGGGGCCTGTATCGTTGGTCAACAAGCTTTGGCATTCCGCCAATAGAGCGGCAAGCTGGCTCAAGGTCGTACGGCCTGCCAGGTTCTTGACCGGATTCCGACCTCCTGCCTCTCGATAAACCCGCAACACTTCGGCGATCGTCCCCTCCTCCTCGGAACTGCCGATGAAGGCGAGACCACCATGCCATTGTTGACTAAGCTGCGCCAGCGATATCCCAAACAGATGAGGATGCCAGGCCTTCATGACGTCACTGGCGCCGGCTTGAACGGCAACCCACTGGGACGATCCTGCCAGTACCTGCTTGGCCCATGCGCGATCTTCGTCTGGAATTGTGACTTGCAATGGGGTAAACGACCCAGCACGGCTCCCACCCAGCGCGTAAACATCCACTAAGTTGAATCGATTGAACCATCGAAATTGGTGAAAGTCACAGAAATACGCCATCCATGGATTGTCGACCACCATCCCGCCGTCCCATGCACTTCGGGCCCCACGAATATCCCGAGCTCCAATCGCGCCAGCCAAAAGAGCACTGGGGCGATTAAACGTAAGATTGATGATTCGATCATACCGACATTCAGCGAGCGGCTTCGTCCATGCATTCACGTCTTGGTAGAGCGAAACCACATCTTTCACCGCCGCACGACTCTCATCGATCAGCGCGTGGAAATCGAATGGGATCACATTGCGCAATCCCTTTAACAACGCCGCGACCGGAGCAAACCGGCGGTCTACGACCAGATCCACAGCAGCTCCTGGCCATTCCTCTTGTAGACGGCTGAGCAACGCCCCCATCTGAATGAGATCGCCCATCCGGGTAATGTTGATGATCAGCACCTGCCTGGTCATAGAAGGTCTCTCGTTTCGGCTCGATAGCTGTCCAACATCAGAACTAACAACTCCTCTCGACTCAGTTCGCGCCCTGGTGCGCGTGCCCGAATATCCGCAGCAAGATCCTTGAGTTCGACTCGCTGGTCTGAGGGAAATGGACTCAGTAATGGAGAGAGTTCGGTCGCAGAGTCGGCCCGTCGCTTGAGCTCAGTCGCAGACCGCTCGCCCCGCAAGATCGAACCAATCCGATCGGGCTGCTGCATCCCGACGGCAGCCAACAGGTCCTGCAGCCGATGTCGATAGGTATGTTCCCGCAGGATTCTCCGGCGAGCCGCCTCGGCATGATCGCGCCGACCAACTGAATCCTTGTGCCACGTCCGAATCAATGACGGCACATCATCGGGGCTCCGAAAGCACACCATTTCATCTGGGGAAAAGAGTTCAGGAAGTAGCGTTCTTTCATCGACGAGTTGGAAGGCCCCACAGGCGGCTAGTTCAAACGTGCGAGGGTTGACGAAATCCGGATGAGCGTCCAATCCCGCGCCGGAAGAGGAATGGAGATTCAGATTGACCGCAGTTGCATTGAAGACCTTTACGCAGGCGTCTGTATCGATACGGGCTCCGTTTCGTTGAAGGACGCTGGAGAGATCCGTCGCACCATCCCATTCGTTCCCCCACAACTTGAACGTCCATTCCTTCGAAAGC
>JAAUPT010000123.1 GCA_012032965.1 Nitrospira sp. | reverse complement strand
TAGATGAGCGTGCCGTCGTGCTGACTGTCGTTGCACCACGGATGTCCCATTCGATGAGCCTCGATCGAGAGATGATTGCCGAGGCGAAGCTGGTCGTAAAAATTTAGGCATGTGAAGTTGGGCGTTGTGGATGGTAACCGGATGCAGGAGCGTGAGGCATGAACCGAGAACTGATTTCAGTCATCGATGAAATCGGGCGCCAGAAAGGGATCGACAAAGCCCGGGTAATCGGAGCTATTGAATCCGCCCTGCAAACAGCCGCCAAAAAGCGCTTTGGCCAGGCCGAGAACATTCAGGTAGAAATTGATCCAAAGACGGGAGAAATTTCTGTCGTCTCCAAGAAAACGATTGTGGAAACGGTTAGTAATCCCAAAGCTGAAATCTCGCTTCAGGAAGCGCGTCAATACGACAGTGAAGCTGAAGTGGGCGACGAAATCGGTTCGCTGATCGAGATGAACGAGTTAGGGAGAATTGCTGCACAAACGGCGAAACAAGTCATATTTCAAAAGGTCCGTGAGGCAGAGTGGGAGGCGGTTCAAAAGGAATACTCCACGCGGCAGGGAGATCTTGTTACGGGGATTATTCTAGGCATGGAGCGCCGCAATTACCTCGTGGATCTTGGAAAGACGGAAGCCATTCTACCCATCCAGGAGCAGATTCCCCGCGAAACATATCGGCGCGGTGATCGTGTAAAGGCAATGTTATTGGAAGTCCGCCGTACGCCGAAAGATGTTCAAGTCATATTGTCTCGAAGCCACCCGCAATTTGTGGCAAAGCTTTTTGAGCTTGAAGTGCCAGAAGTGATGGAGAAGATTATCGAGATCAAGTCGGTTGTTCGAGAGCCTGGGGATCGAACGAAAATTGCCGTCACGTCACGGGAAAAAGCTGTGGATCCAGTCGGAGCCTGTGTTGGAATCAAGGGGTCCCGTGTCCAGGCGGTTGTCCGTGAGTTGCGGGGAGAGAAGATCGACATCATTACCTGGACGCAGGACCCTCGAGTATTCATCGCTGAGGCCTTGAACCCGGCAACAATTGAAAAAGTCGGGATCGATGAAGAGAAAAAGTCGGCGCTCGTGGTCGCTGCTGATTCACAATTGTCGTTGGCCATCGGCAAGAACGGGCAAAACGTCCGACTTGCCGCACGCTTGACAGGGTGGAAAATCGATATCATCAGCGCAACCGAATACGAGAAAGAAAAGGTCGAACGCGATAAGGAAATTAAAGCAGCGCTTGCCGAAGAGGCTGAGTCACAGCGACTCCAGGAAGAAGCGCGTCAAGCTGCTAGAGCTGAAGAAGCAACGAGCGGATAACCGACGGAACCATTCGATGGCCATGCGCGTATACGAACTTGCCAAGAAGTTAGGAATGGAAAATCGTGTGCTCATCCCAGAGCTCAAAAAAATGGGTGTGCCGATTACGTCTCATAGCAGCACCCTGGATGATGAAATTGTTCAGAAAGTATCGGCAAAGCTTGCGTCAAAAATCAAAGGGGCAGTCGTCGGCAACCGAAGAAGATCTCCCTTCAAAATCAGCTCAAGACGCCACCCGCGGAAAAGGGACGGCGACCAAAGGACATTTGGTGGAGGAGTCTCCTAAGCCCGACAAGCGTCGTATTCTGATCAAGCGAAAGAAAGAGGATGAACCCACCGAAGTTGCGCCTGCCGCATCCGTTGTCGAAGATGATCATTCGGCCCAGATCGAAGCAACCAGCTCCGTACCAGCTCTCCTGCACCAGCCGACCAGTCAGGCGAGGAGGTGGAGACTGAGCGCAGCCTTGTGGCAGAGGAAGCATCGGGTAAGATTCTACCAGCCGCTCCAGACCCTCTAGTTCCGCATCCAGAAGAGCTTCAGCAGAAACCGACGGTACCTCCACCAGGCCTCGTTGCAGCGACCGTCGAGTCCGTGGCCGCGAAAAAGAAAAGCATGGCGTTCGAAGCTATTGAAGCGGAAAGCCAAAAAGATAAACTTAAAAAAGCACGAAAACCGGGTCGCCCTAAAGACGAGCAACAGGATGTGAAGCTCCGTGAAGATGCCGCCAGATGGCAGGATCTCCGTGCGATCCCTGTGCAGCGACGTGATGACCGATCCAAGCACTTGCACCACAGTGCGCCGGCTGAAATCACAAAGCCTCGCCGGAAAAGTGTCAAAGTCACACCACGGACCACGGTAAAGGAATTTGCCGAGTTGATCGGTCAGCGGCCGGCAGACATCGTTCGCAAATTGATGGACATGGGCCAGATGCTGACCTTCCAGCAGCCGATGAACATGGATGCGGCAACAATGTTTGCCGAAGAAAGTGGTGTTAAAATCGAAATCGCGATTGAGAAGGTAGGAGAAGAGTTATTGCAAGATCTCGTTGATACGGGTGAGGACGAACGCCCTGAGCCTCGTCCTCCGGTCGTCACCATTATGGGCCATGTTGATCATGGCAAGACATCCTTACTTGATGCGATTCGACAAACAAATGTGGCAGAAGGAGAGGCTGGCGGCATTACACAGCATATCGGTGCCTATACGGTCTCCGTGCGTGGTAAACAAGTCACGTTTCTAGACACGCCTGGCCACGAAGCGTTCACCGCAATGCGCGCTCGCGGAGCGAAGGTTACCGACATCGTCATTTTGGTTGTTGCTGCTGATGACGGGGTGATGCCGCAGACCGTTGAGGCAATTCATCACGCCAAAGCGGCCGGAGTACCCCTGATTGTCGCGATGAACAAGATCGACAAACCGACTGCCAATCAGGATCGAGTAAAAAATGCACTCTCAGAGCATGGCCTAATTTCAGAAGCGTGGGGCGGCGACACGATTATGGTGGAGGTGTCCGCGAAACAGAAGACGGGGCTCGACACCCTTCTTGAGATGATCCTGCTTCAGTCCGAAGTGCTTGAACTTAAGGCAGATCCGCATCGACAGGCTCGAGGCACTGTGATCGAAGCCAAAATTGAACGTGGCAGGGGCCCTGTTGCAACGGTGTTGGTACAAAGCGGGACTCTCAAGGTGGCCGACGCCTATGTCGTGGGCTCATTTAGCGGGCGAGTCCGAGCTCTTATTAATGATCGGGGTGAGAAAGCTAAGCAGGCAGGCCCGTCTATTCCAGTGGAAGTGATCGGATTACCTGGGGTTCCATCAGCTGGGGATGTCTTCCAAGTCGTCTCCAACGAGAGAGTGGCTCGAGAGATCGCCGAAGAACGAGCGCAAAAGCGGCGGGCTGCAGAACTAGCTGGTCCGGCGAAAGTGACGCTTGATGATCTCTTTGCAAAGATTCAGGAGGGATCAGTCAAGGAATTAGCCATCGTGATCAAAGCGGATGTGCAAGGATCATCGGAAGCGCTGGCGGGTGCCGTTGAAAAACTCTCGACCGACGCCGTCAAGCTCCGTGTGATT
Source organism: Nitrospira sp. (assembly GCA_012032965.1). Lineage (GTDB taxonomy): Bacteria > Nitrospirota > Nitrospiria > Nitrospirales > Nitrospiraceae > Nitrospira_D. Next base: position 2,589 of record JAAUPT010000123.1, on the reverse strand, counting down.
CATAATGGAGTCGGGGGCATCATGGAGTCTGACGTCCTGCTTGCAGCCGCGTCACGAGCTATTATCATTGGCTTCAACGTCAGACCTGAGCCCAAGGCAACTGCATTGGCCGAACAACAGGGCGTCGACGTTAGGCCCTATACGATCATTTATGATGCCATTGCCGACATCAAGGCCGCAATGGAAGGTTTACTTGAGCCCACGCTTAAGGAGCGAGTCTTGGGTCGAGCTGAGGTGCGGCAGGTCTTCATGATTCCAAAGGTTGGAGCGGTGGCTGGGGCATATATCCTCGATGGGACGATTGCCCGTTCGAGCGCGGGAGTCAGAGTTATTCGCGATAACGTCGTGGTCTATCAAGGAAAACTTGGGTCTCTACGGCGGTTCAAAGATGATGTGCGCGAAGTCCAACAGGGTTATGAGTGTGGATTAAGCGTTGAAAACTTCAATGATGTGAAGACCGGTGACATTGTTGAAGCATACGCGATCGACAAGATCGCGACAAAGCTCTAGGAATCCTCGCGGCTATACTCCGTCATCTCTCTCAATTTGAGAAGGAACCGTACAGCCGCCACATTGAGATTCCGTCAAGAACTTGATGAAGATGAGTGCTCAATATGGTGGTGGGGCTCTGTACAGTGGAGTTATTCATTGCAGGGAGCCAATCGCTAAAAGACAAGCGGCAGGTGCTTCACGGACTAAAAGACAGACTTCGTGGCAAATTCAACCTTTCCATCGCCGAAGTGGATGGCCAAGACCTTTGGCAGAAGGCGGTTCTCGGTATGGCTTGTGTGGCCAATGACGGTAGCTACGTGAATCAGGTGCTTGAACAAGCGTTGAATGTGATCAAAAGCATGCCAACGGTCGAAGTCATACGGACCCAACTGGAATTGCTCTAAGTCTCACACGCAGTCTGTGATGGATAGGGTCATGCAGCAAGATGTCAAAAACAACCTATAAGCGAGCGGATCGGGTGGCGGATCAGATCCGGATGGAAGTGGCCGACATCCTCATGCGGAAAATCAAGGACCCTCGGGTGCATGATGTCACCGTCACCGATGTGGAGCTCACCGGCGATTTACGGATTGCGTATGTTTTTGTCACAACCATGGAAACGGGCGAGGCAGAGCGAAATATATTTATCGGGCTCTCCAAGGCGACTGGCTTTGTGCGAGCGGAACTAGGCCGGCGGCTCTCTCTCCGCTACCTTCCGGATGTCATCTTTAAAAAAGATGTTAGTGGGCCACGCGGGGATCGCATTATGCAGCTGCTGGATGGACTCCATCATGACACTGACGGACAAGAGCCGTCTGACGCTCAGAATGAGAGGGAACGTACCTCGCCCTCTTAGTGGTGTAGAAGACGGCCCAAATTACGATGGAACATGGGGATAGCATAGATGGCGTCCTAATCGCCCACAAAGAAGCCGGATGGACATCACACGATGTGGTGGCCAAGATACGGAAGTTACTGGGTGAATGCAAAGTCGGTCATGCCGGTACGCTGGACCCTAGCGCCACGGGTGTCTTACCCATCCTCGTCGGACGTGCCACAAGAATTGCCGAGTACCTCATGGATTGGGATAAGGAGTACTGGGCTGTTTTACGGCTTGGGGAAACGACCGACACGCAGGATGCGTCAGGTCAGGTGCTGACAAAGACTGATCCATGCCAGGTGAATGAGGATATGATTCGCATGGTCGTCACGCAGTTCCGAGGAGTACAACGGCAATTGCCTCCGATGTATTCGGCCGTGAAAGTCAGCGGGCAACCGCTGTACAAAGCAGCCAGGGCCGGCAAGACCATCGATAGGGTCGAGCGGTCTGTAACCATTCACGAGCTGGAAGTCCTGGCTATCGAAGGTTGTGACGTGACTCTTCGCATTGTGTGCTCAAAAGGAACATATGTACGCACGCTATGTGCCGACATTGGTCAGGCCTTGGGTGTCGGTGGGCATCTCTATGCGCTTCAACGTCGTCGAGTGGGCCCTCTCTCAATCGATCAGGCCTTAACAATCGAGGAAATTGCAGGCCATCTCACGATGGGCACACACCGAGACCGGTTTCTTTCGTTGGACCAACTCTTATCCCAACTCCCGGCGGTAGTCGTCAACGCAGAACAGGCCCAACGGGTTGTCCATGGAACGCCGGTGTCTCCGGTGGGAATCAGTCAACTCCCTTCTTCGCCCCATCCCGTGCCGGTACGGCTGAAGAATGAAGCAGGTCAACTGTTGGCGATTGGCACGCACGATACGCAAGGCTCGGGGCCGATTAAAATTCAGAAAGTATTCAGTGTCTCGACTCATTAAGATGGAAGGAGCCGCTATGGCATTACTGAAAGACGCAAAGACAGAACTCATCAAGCAATTTCAGCAGCACGATAAGGATTCCGGTTCGCCGGAAGTCCAAATTGCGGTGTTGACCAACCGCATCACTTATCTAACCGAGCATTTCAAAACCCATAAAAAGGACCACCACTCCCGACGGGGCTTGTTACAACTGGTGGGTCGGAGAAGACGATTGCTCGACTACCTTCGTGGTGTGGAGGAAGCACGTTACCGAGCTGTTATTGATCGACTCGGCATTCGCAAGTA
>JAAUPT010000122.1 GCA_012032965.1 Nitrospira sp. | reverse complement strand
GAGAAGAAGCGCGTCTCTTGGCGGCGTCTCCCGTCTGGCTGCAAGAGATCATAGTCTTCGCAGTAAATACAGGACTCCGGCAGAGTGAAATCCTGAATCTCCAATGGTGCAACGTGGATCTGTTCAGGAGAACCATTACGCTGCTGGAACAAAAGAACGGAGGCAGAGACACGCTTCCGGTCAATGCGAAGACGCTTGAGGTACTGAAAGCCCGGGCCAAAGTTCGATCACGGAAAACGGATTATGTCTTCTTCAATGGGGCAAAGAACCGGATGGATGCACGGGATCTCTTGCGTGTCTTTTATCCGGCCCATGAGAAAGGCAGACGTGAAACGGTTTCGATTTCATGATCTGCGCCATACCTTTGCCACTCGACTCGTGCAAGCCGGGTGCGACATCTACACCGTGCAAAAACTGGGGCGGTGGAAAACAATTTCGATGGTCATGCGATATGCGCATCACCATCCAGAGAGTTTACGCGCCGGCATCGAGATTCTTGATCGGATTCCGGACGGCGTTAGCACAGTTTTAGCACAATCGGCTAATTTCACTGTGTCGGAAGCCGGGAAAGAATCGGTTGTAAGCTATTGAAAGAAAAGAGAGAAGATTGGTTGCGGGGAGAGGATTTGAACCTCTGACCTTTGGGTTATGAGCCCAACGAGCTACCAGGCTGCTCCACCCCGCGGAGGGAGACTAACAAAGCGCCGAAGAGCAAGTCAAGTTGAGGTATTGCATGATTGCTTTCTCACACCCACGATGCTAAAGCCAAGCCATGCGCATTGTTTTCATGGGCACACCAGAATTTGCTGTACCGTCACTCGAAGCACTCCTTCGCTCTGACGATCACGTAGTTGGTGTGGTGTCACAGCCGGATCGACCCAAAGGCAGAGGACAGCAGCTCGTTGCTCCACCGGTGAAACTTGTTGCGGAGCGCGCGGGGATTCCTGTGTTGCAGCCACTCAAGATTCGTACGCCGGAGTTTTTGCAGGCCCTCTCATCCTGGCAGCCTGATTTGATCGCTGTTGCTGCGTATGGACGTATTTTGCATACCCCGATACTGAGTCTCCCTCCGAAGGGTTGCGTCAATGTGCATGGGTCGCTGCTGCCGAAATATCGAGGCGCAGCCCCTGTCCAATGGGCCATTATCAACGGTGAAAGTGAAACCGGTATCACCACGATGCTCATGGATGAAGGGATGGATACAGGTGCGATCCTGTTGCAAGAGCGGTTGAAGATCATGTCGGACGACACGACTGGCACATTGGCACCGCGTCTTGCTGAAATGGGCGGACGACTGCTTGTGGAGACGATCGCACACCTGAAGGCCGGGACATTGACGCCTCAGAAGCAAGACGATGGGCAGGCGACCATGGCGCCGCTCTTGAAGAAGGAAGACGGCCTCATCGATTGGACGATGAGCGCAGACTCTCTTACGAACCGAGTACGAGGTCTTTCTCCGTGGCCAGGCGCCTACACATTTTGGGGTGAGGAACGATGGAATGTATGGAGGGTAGTCCCGAGCAAAAGCGCGGTGACCGACAAGCCTGGAACGATTGTAGCTGTCGATAAGCAATCCATTCTGGTGGCAACCGGAGAGGGTCTTCTTGATCTACAAGAAATACAGACGGCCAATTCGAAACGAATGCCCGTCAGCCAATTTCTGACAGGACATAAAGTCACCGCCGGTATGCAACTGGGGTTGCAGGATGTGTAATTTCTTCGCGTCACTTATCTGAAATGGTGCCCCGTCTTCCTGACGATGTCGGACGAACGCCGCGTAGGAACTTCTGTGTCAGGACCTTCACCACGATCCGTAGCACTCCGCATCCTGCTTGCACGCCAACGGACAGACTGCCCTCTCGATGAACTGATTGACCAGCAAGCCTCCTCACTTCCACGACCTCGCGACCGCGCACTGGTGATGGAATTGGCGTACGGGGTCTTGCGGCGGCAGGAACCGATCGATTGGCGATTAGGCGCGGTTCTTTCTAAACCTCTCCATAAACTTCCCGTTTTCGTCCAGATGTTGCTTCGGATCGGCGCCTATCAAGTGCTGTTTCTGGATCGAGTTCCGGATTCCGCAGCCGTGAATGAAACGGTCGAACTGGCCAAAGTTGCTGCACAACAACTCGGGCGTGATTGGAGTGGGTTAGTGAACGGGGTCCTGCGTAATCTCATTCGGATGCCGGCACCGTCCCTTCCAGATCCCGCGACTCATCAGGCTGAATCGTTGTCGATCAAGTACGGCATCCCAGTGTGGTTAGTAATGCGCTGGTTAGACCGAATGGGGATCGAGCAAACAGAATCAGCTTGTCGGGCAACCAGTACCGTTCCGAACGTGACCGTGCGAGTGAATCGGTGCCGACTGACCCGGGAAGAGTTTCTGAAACGTACGCAAGAAGCCGGACTGGCTGCTCAGCCAACAGAAGTAAGCCCTGTAGGAGTTGTGGTGGGGAAAGGACACGATGTTACCTCGTTGCCGGGTTTCATGGCAGGGGATTTTTATGTGGAGGATGAAGCCGCCCAACTCATTCCTCCTATTCTTGATCCTTCACCCCACGAGGTGATCTTGGATGCCTGTGCCGCTCCAGGTGGTAAGGCGACCCATCTTGTGGAACTCATGGGTGATCGGGGAATGATTGTCGCCGTTGATCAGAAAGCCTCTCGGTTAGATCTGTTGCGACAGAATTGTCTGAGGCTGCGGATTAAAAGTATTATGCCGGTCGTCGGAGATATAAGAAAACCTGGCCACTGGACCAGCCTAGCCACCAGAGATACCGACCAGCCGGTCATTCCGACCGTCTTCGACCGGATTCTCGTCGATGCGCCTTGCAGCGGGCTGGGAGTCTTACGCCGCCATCCCGAAGCGAAAGGACGGAGGGCTGATTCATCGTTTACGCGGCATCAGAAGCTCCAAGTGCAGATCCTTGAATCGGTGGCTCCCACCTTGCGACCAAGTGGGGTGCTGGTCTATAGTACGTGCTCTACGGAAATGGAAGAAACCGAAGAGGTTGTGAACCGATTTTGTGAGACCTCTCCTGGATGGACGCGTGAGTCTGTGGCTCCCTGGCTTCCGCCTGCTGCTCATCGCTTTGTGACCGCTCAAGGGGCGCTATCCACTCTGTGCAATAGTTTTGGGATGGATGGGTTTTACGCCGTCCGTTTACGAAAGAAAGCGTGATGCCTCATCAGATTTATATTGCACCTTCGATTCTATCTGCCGATTTTGCTAGATTGGCGGACGAAATCGCCGCTGTGGAGCGGGCTGGCGCTGATATGCTGCATGTGGATGTCATGGACGGCCACTTCGTCCCAAATTTGACGGTGGGGCCTCCCATTGTGGAAAGCCTCAGGAAAGTCACCAAACTGCCCCTGGACGTGCATTTAATGATCACCAATGCCGATGCGTTCATTCCGGAGTTCGCGGACGCGGGAGCAGATTATCTCACTGTCCACGTTGAAGCCTGTCCGCACCTTCACCGTACGATTCAGTCGATTAAGGAGCGAGGCGTCAAGGCGGGTGTGACCCTGAATCCCGCCACACCGATTGCGTCGTTGCAGGAGATTCTGGGTGATGTCGACTTGGTGTTGATCATGTCGGTGAATCCAGGATTCGGCGGGCAGTCATTTATTCCATCAGTGCTGAAGAAAATCGTCGAGGCACGGACCCAGTTGGATCGAATCAAAAGCCAGGCGATACTTGAGGTGGATGGCGGTGTGAAGGTGGACAATACACGGGAGATCGTGGCGGCCGGCGCGACGATGCTCGTCGCAGGGTCTGCCATTTTTTCGCAACACGACTACACGGCCACAATTGCCACCATGCGAGCAGCCGCAGAAGCAGCCGTTCAACCGACCCCCCGCACAGCGGTCAATCGATAGGCGATCTAGGGTGGATACCTCCTCCGCAGTCATCGACAGCCTTCATCCTCTCGAAATCAAAGTTCTTACGACCTTCGGCGCGAGCCAACCGGGAACTGTCTTGGACAGCGAGCAGTTGGCTGTAGCCGCCGAGTTGGAACCTTCTCAGCTCAGCATGGCAGTAGAATGGCTGCTGGCCAAAGCGCTGATCACGATACAGTTGGAAACGGTGACGCCGGTCGTGTCTCTCACGAAAATTGGTGAGGAATATTGCCGTGGCGCATCCCCGATTGAACGCGTTCTCGATGCCGCTCGTGCGGCAGCTGGTACGGGGAAGCGGCTGACGATTCCCGATCTCCAGTCACAAGATGAGCTCGATTCCTCTGATGTCAGCAAAGCCGTTGGGCGACTGAAGAAGGAGGGGGTGTTACTGATCGTGCAAGGGGGATGTATCGAAACGACCGGACGGCCGAGCCCGACCGTTGAGGCGCTGCGGACTCTCTTGAAGCAGATGCACGAATCCTCGCGTGCGCTCAAAGACTTTTCGGAAGACGATCGACGGGTGATTGAAGATTACGCGGTGAAGCGAGGCAATGCCAAGGAGCCGTTCAGGGTGGATGAACGAGTGACACGCGCGTTCATGCTGTCTCCATCCGGGGTAAGCGCCGCTGCGCAGTTGTTGAAGCAAGGGGTTGCCGAAGAGGTATCGCAGTTGACCCCAGAAATGTTGAAGGATGGAAGTTGGCGCCATAAGCGATTTCGAAAATATACCATTAGCCTACGGGCGCCACGCGTGGGGACTGGCAAAAAGCACCCCTACCGAGAATTTCTGGACACCGTCAAAACAAAACTCGTGAGCATGGGCTTCCAAGAAATGCGTGGGTCGCTGGTTGAAACTGAATTTTGGAATATGGATGCCCTGTTCATGCCGCAGTTTCACCCAGCCCGCGACATTCATGATGTGTATTTTGTGAAGCGCCCCACCCACGCTTCCGCCATGGATGAGTCGGTCTTGTCCCACGTTGCCCAGGTACACCAACATGGAGCTGGGACGGGTTCCACGGGCTGGGGCTACTCGTTCGATGTTCAGCGCGCCAAACGATTGGTATTGCGAAGTCAAGGCACCGCGGTTTCGGCGCGAACGTTGGCCGCCGCACCGAGCGTTCCCGGGAAGTATTTTTCGATCGCGCGATGTTTTCGCTATGACCAAGTCGATGCGACCCATGCGACGGATTTCTTCCAAGTGGAAGGCATCGTGCTGGGGGAGGACATCAATTTTAGAACGTTACTTGGCCTGCTCAATCTGTTTGCGCGGGAAGTGGCGCAAGCGAAAGAGGTGAAGTTCTTGCCCGCGTATTTCCCATTCACCGAGCCTTCCGTCGAACTGCATGTGCGTCATCCTCGCTTAGGGTGGATGGAACTCGGCGGCGCGGGACTATTCCGTCCGGAAGTCACCTTGCCGCTTGGGGTCACGGTTCCGGTGATTGCCTGGGGACTGGGTCTCGACCGGATGGCGATGGTTGCGCTGGGGATCCACGATATCAGAGAGCTCTTTACGGACAATCTTGAATTGATTCGTGCCACGAGAGGATTGTTTTAGCTCACGCCATGCCCACGATCACGATTTATAAAGACGATTTCCAGTCCCTCCTGTACCAGTCGCCATCTGCAAACCGGGCTGTTTCGATTGAGGAGTTGGAAGCGTGGCTGATGCTCGCGAAGGGCGAATTGAAGGGGTACAACCCTGAAACCGGGGAACTTCGCATCGAGCTACAGGACAGCAACAGGCCCGATCTGTGGTGTTGCGAAGGGATTGCCAGGCAAATCCGCATCAAGCAACAGGGAAAACTCTCGCCCTATCCGTTCTTCTCCGAAAAATCTCATTCCCAGGTGCAGATTATCGTGAAACCTGGAATCGAGCAGGTTCGCCCCTATGTTGCGGCCTGTGCGGCCAGAGGATATCGAGTCACGACTGAGGGATTGGCTCAACTGATTCAAACGCAAGAAAAATTGGCGGAGATATTCGGCCACAAGCGCAAGACCGTTTCGATCGGAATCTATCAGCTTCCCAAAATCAACTTTCCCGTGCGTACGAGCTTGTGAAGCCCGACGAGGCAC
>JAAUPT010000121.1 GCA_012032965.1 Nitrospira sp. | reverse complement strand
AACTTGGGATGGAAGAACTTCAGCAGGTCCAGATCCGCCAACCGTTTGAGTGCTTGCCTTGGCTCTCGCTCTGTGAGAAGCAACTTCAGTTCTTCCAGTACACGATGTCCGGACAATCGATTGAACAGGTTCATCTTCACCGCGCCCTCGATGAGAGCCGTAGTGTCTCGTCCTAAGCGGAACCCATAGCGAATCTCAAAACGAACGGCACGGAAGACCCGAGTCGGATCCTCTACAAAACTCAGTCCATGCAGCACCCGGATGATCTTCTCATTCAGATCCCGTTGCCCGCCGTAGAAGTCCAGGACCTCTCCAAAGCTCTTCCCGTTCAAGCGGATGGCCAACGCGTTGATCGTGAAATCCCGGCGGTACAGATCTTTCTTGATGGAACTTTGCTCCACCGTTGGCAGGGCTGTCGGATATTCATAATATTCCGTCCTTGCGGTGGCGACATCCAGCCTGAATCCATCCGGCAGCAGCAAGATGGCCGTGCCAAATCGCTCGTGCACCTTCACGCGGGCATGCACAACCTCACCGAGTTGTCGCGCGAACGCGATTCCATCGCCTTCTACGACCAGATCCAGATCCAGGTTTTCAATGTTCAGCAACAGATCTCTGACACAACCGCCGACGACGTACAGCGGCACATCGCAGCGATCGGCGAAGCGCCCCGCTTCCTCCAGCAACGTCACCACGCGCTTAGGCAGGCGGCTTCGAAGCAATCCCGTCACGTTGCGATGCGGCCCTCCGGCCGCGAGTTTGGATGAGTCAGGAACACCGCGGATACCAGTTTTCAGGACATCATTGTGTATTGTCCTCAGTAAATCGGTCCTCGTAATCACGCCCACGATTTGTGTTCCTTTTAGAACAGGCACAAACCGCTGGTTCTGTTCGATCATGGCGACTTCAATGTCATGGAACGGCGTCTCCGGATCCGCCGTATAGGCATCGGTCTGCATGATGTCTCGAACAGCTGCCTTGCCGAGCCGATGATACAAGGCCTTTTGAATCAACTCCCGACTGATCATTCCCACGAAGCGGTCATGCTCATCAAGAATCGGGAACACATTGATCCCGTAGGTCGTCAACCGTTGTCCAGCTGCCGAAACAGTGGTATCCACTCCAATGAACTTTACCGGCTGAGTCATGACATCTCGTGCCAGAAGCGTAGGCCGGTAGCGCGTCGTGAGCATTTCGACAAGCCGTTCTCTGACTTCCGAGAGCGTCTGCCCCTTGACCGTCGCGGCGGCGGCAACGGCATGACCACCACCTCCAAACTCCCGGGCAATCCACCCGACGTCGATTTCAGGCCGGCGGCTTCTTCCGATCACCTGTACCCGATCCTCCATCATCACGGCGACGAGGACGGCATCGACACCCTCCATTTCGGCGAGCAGGTGGACAACACCGGCTGCTTCACCTCGACGTCGATCGCTGGTGCTGGTGGCGACGAGAACTTTTCGCCCTTCCAAGTAATATACGTCGCTGTGTTCCAGGAGATCGTTCATGAGTGCGACAGTATCGGCATCCAGTGGGCGTCGAAGGACATCCATGACGACCGTCAGATCTGCTCCGGACTCCAGTAGAAAGATGCCGGCTTGGAGGTCTCGAGCAGTTGTAGAGACAAAGCCGAACGAGCCGGTTTCTTCGTAGAGGCCAAGAGCCATCACGGTGGCCTCGAACGGCGTCACCGTCATATTCCTTTGGCGAAGTTGTTCGATGAGAAGTGTCGTCGTGGCTCCGACGGTCTGGATGAGCGATAAGGGAGAACGGTTGGTGTATGGTGACGTGTCATCCACATGATGATCGAAGACCACCACCTCGACCGCTGGATTGTCGATACAGGATTTCAACGTGCCGATGCGACAGGCATCGTGGGTGTCGACGAGTATCACTCTGCTGATTTGGGAGTGATCGATCGTTTTGAGCTTACTGATATCCAGATCGTGCTCGGCGAGAAAATGCCGAACCGTTTCCTGTGCGCCAGACGGCAAGACCAGCTTGGCCTCTGGAAAGAGTTTTCGCGCAGCCACCATGGAGGCCAAGCCATCAAAATCCGCATTGCTGTGCGTAGCGATTACTTCCATAAGGGCATTCTAGCAGGCTCTGTGTACACACGAAATGCTTCAATCAACCATGGCCAAAACGAAAGGAGATTGTAAATGGTGGGGGCCTGCGACGACTATCGTGAGCCATAATGTTTCCCAACCGATGACTTACTATCTCTTCTCAGATTGGATAGACACATAGGCGATGAGCCATCAATACCAACAGGCGTATCCAATTAAATGCAGTGCCTAAAGAGATTCGAGTGATATAGGAGCTCTAACCCTTACTGTGCGCTTCTGTCTCGCGATGATGGAAGTGACACGAACCGATCAGCGCACATCTTGAAAGAACGCGCGCGGGAGGACCGGCAGGCGATATTCCACATGCAGGATAATTAAGAGGACTCGAAGAAAACTTCGGAAGACACCCATCTTCAGAAACTTACGGGCATCCGTCACAACCGGTGGAGAAAGGATTAGAGGGGATGTCTTCTTGATGAGTCGTTCGCAAAAGGCCACGTCTTCAAGAATGGGTTGATCGGGAAACCCTCCCAATTCTTCAAACAACGACCGCCGGGCAAACAGGGCTTGGTCACCATAAATGATCCGGCTCCGAACACATCGAAAGTTATCCAAGAACGAGATCAGTCGGAGCCGCCAGTCTTCTCCGGAGAACCGGTGCATGAAGCCGCCTGCCTGAATCGCTTGATCGGTCTCCATCTCATTGAGCCGTTGGAGCGCACCGACCGGCAAGACGGTATCGGCATGGAGAAAGAGCAACCACTCCCCTTGTGCCTGCTTGGCACCAGCATTCATCTGCGAGGCGCGGCCCTTCGATGCGGTGAGAAGGCGCACAGTGCTGAGTGCCGAGTGCCGAGGACTGAGTGCTAACCCTGCGACAATCGAGCATGTCTGATCGGTACTCCCGCCATCCACCAGGATAACTTCGTATTCACCAGGTTGTGCGAAGAGAGCAGCTAATGTGTGCGGCAGTGCCTTTTCCTCGTTATAGACGGGCATCACGACGCTGATCATGCCACGCACCAGTCAGGCAAGAATGTCCGGACATCATTTGCCCAAGCTGTGGCATCCTCATCAATGCTCTCGAATAGGTCGCAGAGGGTGAGGACCATGGCGTCAGTCAATACGAGATAGCGCTGCGCCCGTTGCCTGAGTGTTGCACGATCGGTTTCACCTCGATCGATAGCCCATTCAAGCTGACGCCGGCCGAATCCATGATGGGCTTCTTCCTGTCGCAACAATATCCGGCGCAGCCGGCCGAATGGAGCCGCTCGTTTTACCAACCCCTGCTCGATACGGGTAAGGACTACTTCACCCAAACCTTCAAGCACGACTTGCTCGGCTAGGAACGTTTCTAGGAGATCCCGACGGGCAAGCGCATCGTCTAGAATTCTCCGATACTCCTCCAGAGCGCCAAGAAATGGGGTATCGCGCAGATGCTTCGGGGCCAGCCAGGCGATCGCACCCTGAAACACCAGTGCGTGCATCGCCTCTTGTTTGGCCTGGCTGAGGAGAAACCGGCGCGTCCCGGCATCTTCGGACAATGCAGCTTGGGCCTTTGCACAATCATGGGCCATCCGTTCGCCATACTCCAGAAAGGTCAACAGTCGCGCGATCGGAGTTTTTTCGTCAGGACGGACCAACATGCTTCTGCTCCTTGGGTGGTATTCCGTTGAGGCTCCAGTCGTAGTCGAGATACTTGATACGGTATTCCGATCGTATGAGATCTTGAACCAGTTCTGGATCATCCACGTAGCGGATGATGTAGCTCAGAACCGATCCGGCAGCTCTCGTGAAATCCTCCTCAAACCACTTGAAGATCATGGAGAGCGATGCGACTTTGTTTACACGATCAAAATGATTTCGTGTCGGGTCGTTGATAAACTCTCTGGCCACACGGTCCAGCTGCTGTTCAAGCTGATCCGGCTCGAACGTCCAGGGATGAAGCTTCGGACAGGAGAGCGACGCGCATACGATTGCGAAATGGATTCGCGGCTCATGGAACTGTGCGATCAGCACCTTTCGTTCCAGATCATACAGGTTAAGGGTCTCTCCTCCGACACGATAGTCCCGGCCGATAAAATAGCGATACCGTCCCCAATAACTGGTGGGCGAGTACTCATCGAGGATGCCCTTGATCGCAAAGGCGTTGTAGGCATTGATCCAGTAGGCCAGCCGCTCATTCCGCGTTGTGAGTGAATGGGGGTCTACGCGGTCGAGCTGTTTGAGATAAATCGGTAGCCGCTCATCAGATTGGATGGCAGGATAATTGACGCTGCCATCTTGAACATGGGTGCGTACCACCTCATGAAACACCTTGTGTGAAAACTCTTCTGGCGGAATCGGATCGAGAGGAGTGAAGGATGTTGGAACCGTCGAGCATCCCACGAGGACGATCGCGAGGCTCGTAGTGACCCATTTCATGAAGTCCTTCGCCTTTGTCACCATTGCACCGGGGTTTGCCATGCAGCAATTGGGTGCCGCAGTACCGACCCAATCACGCGCCCGTCCAGCCTGTTGCAGGACGATCGATCCGAACAACGTTGAATCGCTTGTCGATCAAACCGCGCAAGGATTTCGCTCAGCGAAGACTCGAGGAGATTCCCGGCTTCAGGGAGAGACAAGCAGGGAGAGACATTACCCGATGCATCGATGGCAATGCTATACCGTCCAGCGTCGCAAGGTCTGAGTGTTTTGCCGCTGAGCCAGGCTACATTGTCCTTCGCGTATTGTCGCAAATAACCGGCTGGGAGGACATTCTCTTTGAGCAGCCCCTCAAACACGGCACGTGCCTGTTCACGCTCATACATCAACAAGGGTTCTTGCTTTCCGTACAGTCCGACGTCCCAATGATAGGCGCCGACAACCGGCAAGAAGTCCCGCTCTCTTGCAAACCGAACCACCTGGGTGACTTCCTGGCGATTGATCTCACTGACGATACAGGTCAGAAACTTGGGATGGCGATAGCCTCTTAGCAGCTCAAGACCAGCGAGAACCTGATCAAGTTGATCGGCACCTCGGATACGTTCATATTTGAGAGGGTCAAGCGTATCGAGGCTAATCGAAAGAGACACTGCAAGCTTGTTGAAGGCTTCCACCAGATTGGAGGTTAATCTGGTGCCGTTTGTAATGAGCGTAATGTGAAATCCAATCTGAACCAAATCTTGAAGAATTGGCACCAAGTCCCTTCGAAGTAAAGGCTCTCCACCTTGTAGGAATACGAACCGAACGCCTTCCCCGTAGAGCTCTGTAAAGACGTGCCGGATCTCATCCCGGGACATTTCATACCGACCAACGTTCAAGGGAAGGTTGCAGTATCCACAAGAGGAATTACAGCGCAGACACGCCTGGAAAATAGCAAGCAGTGGTCGCTGGACAATCAGATTGGTCAACCCACCCCATAAGGCTTGGTGAAGACCCGGCCTCCTGCCCTCGAACGTCGCAGGTCGGCTACTACGATCATGAAGTTTTTGCCTCGTACGTTCAATTTGTATCAGCATATGCCACGCTAGATACGCCCTGCCCAGATCTGTACAGTCGCTGACATTTTTTTACCGCGCTGACATGCCGTCCCCAGATCTCTTTCCAGCAAGCCTTGTAACACTTTGAAATTCATAGTTCATGAGTTTTGGCTCACCGGCATGTGCCTTGCTGAGAACTTCCCGGCCAAGATGGTTTCTTCCACAGGAGGTTCATCATGAAGAAAGATCATCAGAAAATCCACCTCGTGACAATCGGAGGACTGACCGCAATTTTGTTGGCTGCACCTTCTTTCACCCTGGCTGGCCAAAAGCATGAAAGGAAGGCAAATGCTGTTTCACCTTCATCTCCTACCGAAAGACACTCCCCCGCCGGTGCGCACCAATTTGACAATAAGCCTGGCCCTGCCTGGAGGACAATCGGCGGGACTGTCACGC
>JAAUPT010000120.1 GCA_012032965.1 Nitrospira sp. | reverse complement strand
GAGTGCTCCGCGAGGGAAAGCGCATCACGCTGACCATCACACCAGCCAGTGAAAAACTCACGGTCAATGGGCAGACTTCAGAAGTGGGGAAAATCGGCATTTCCGGTCCTGGTCGCTCCTTGATGCGGTCCGACAACGTCGCGGAAGCCGTGTATCAAGGACTGGAAGCCACGTGGGGATGGACGGAACTGACGGCGATCGGCCTCTATAAGATGATCGTAGGTGATATTTCGAGTAAGAATATCGGCGGTCCGTTGACGATCGCCAATATCTCGGGGGAAGCCGCATCTCAGGGTGCCTCCAGCGTCGTCTTTTTGATCGCCATTCTGAGCATCAACCTCGGCGTCCTGAATCTGCTGCCGATCCCCATTCTTGACGGTGGCCACTTGCTCTTTTCTTGATTGAAGGCATCCTGCGTAAACCGCTTGGCGAACGACAACGCGAAGTTGCGCAGCAAGTAGGATTGGTTTTGTTGGTCGGTGTGATGATCTTTGCCTTCTGGAACGACCTGGAACGCATCTTCTCTCGCTAAACCTTTCATGAAGACGTCGCAGTTACTCATCCCGACGCTACGGGACGACCCCGGAGAAGCGGAAACCGTCAGCCATCGCTTAATGTTGCGCGCGGGGCTGATCCGCAAGGTGGCGGCAGGTATCTACACCTATCTCCCGCTCGGTCTACGCGTCATCCGAAAAATCGAGCAGATCATCCGTGAGGAGATGAATCGAGCCGGCGCGCAGGAGCTATTGATGCCGATCGCATCTCCTGCCGAGTTATGGAAAGAGACGGCTCGCTGGGACTACTACGGGAAGGAACTCCTACGTTTCAAAGACCGCCACGAACGTGATTTCTGCTTGGGTCCGACGCATGAAGAAGTCATCACGGATCTATTCCGGCGAGAAGTGCGTTCCTATCGCCAACTCCCCTTGAATTTTTATCAAATCCAAACCAAATTCCGAGACGAGATCCGCCCCCGCTTTGGACTCATGCGAGGGCGGGAATTCATCATGAAAGACGCCTACAGTTTTGACCTCGATGAAGCCGGCGCCAAGGTCAGCTATCAGAACATGTATGACGCCTATAACAGGATTTTCACACGTTGTGGCCTGACCTTTCGAGCAGTTGAAGCCGACACGGGGGTGATCGGTGGGGATGTCTCGCATGAGTTCATGGTTCTGGCAGATACCGGCGAAGCAATGGTCGCCTACAGCGACCAGGGATCCTATGCCGCCAATCTCGAGCGGGCTGAAGTACTTCCGCCCACTGAACCCGATACCACTGCCCTCCTTCCATTGACACCCATCGCGACACCGCAACGCCGGACCGTCGAGGAAGTGACGGCCTTTTTACAGATCACGCCTCGGCAACTGGTGAAGACGGTGCTGTATCGAGCAGGAGCCGAATCGATTGCTGTATTGATCCGAGGCGATCATGAGGTCAATGAAGTCAAGCTGGCCAGGCTACTCAAGGTGCCCGATGTCGCACTGTCTGATCCTGAGACCGTACAGCAACTCACAGGGTGTCCTCCAGGATTTGCCGGGCCGATCGGACTCCACCAGGTACGCATCCTTGCTGATTGGGCCGTCCAGGGAATGAAAAATGTCGTGATCGGTGCCAACAAGGCCGACACTCATTATCAGAATGCCAACATAGACCGAGACTTTACCGTCGAAGAGTTTGCCGATCTTCGAAACGTACAGGCCGGGGATCCTTCCCCTCGAGGGGCTGGCGTATTGACGTTGGCCAAGGGAATTGAAGTTGGTCAGGTATTCCTTCTCGGCACCAAGTATAGTCAGAAAATGAACGCCACCATCCTCGACGAGCACGGCAAAGAGCGCTTTGCCATCATGGGTTGTTACGGCATCGGTGTCGGTCGTACGGCGGCGGCGGCAATCGAACAACATCACGACGACAAAGGCATCATCTGGCCGTTTCCCATTCGCCCCATTTCATCTCCACCTGCTGACCGTGAGCCAATCAGAAAAGACCACCTCAACCGCCACACGTCTCTATTCCGAATTGACGGCTGCGGGCTTTGATGTGTTATGGGATGATCGCTCTGATCGAGCAGGCGTAAAATTTAATGACGCTGATCTGATTGGGATTCCCTTCCAAATCGTCGTCGGGGACAAAGGCCTTGCCGACGGGATCGTGGAGATGAAGATCAGGAAAAGCGGAAACAAGTCGCGCATAACCCCTGGTGATCTGGTTGCCCATCTCAGAACACTTTGCACTGAAACCGATCCGTCCACTGCATATCTCATCGCTTAGCGCTCTGCCCCTATCTCACTCACCGTCAAATTCCATCGACGGAAAATATCTTTTCCTTGCCTTCCCCTCTCTTTCGGCTAGACTAAAAGTCGATTGCACAGATCTTTAATCTGAACCTATTCTCGACCCGGCACCTACGGATCCAGCGTACAACCCGATCCTCTCACGTCTCGGCGGCAGAGAAAGCAGAATCGGATGCAAGCCAAGCCCATGACTCAAAACGTTCAGGAATTGCAGCAAAAAGTTGAGCACGCGGAGCATGTCAAACACATCACCACTCAAATTCATGCCGCCAGCAATTTCGACCAGATCCTTCTCGACCTGCACAAGGACATCCTCAGTTTGTTCGACGCAGAAGATTTAACCCTCTTCGCGTTCGACGCAGAGAAGAAAGAAATCTTTTCCAAGGTTCCGCACATCGACGGCGTACAAGAAGTCCGTATTCCTATTACCGAACAAAGTCTGGCCGGCTTCTGCGCCAAATATCTACGCCCCGTGAACATCGCCGACGCCTACAGCATTGCAGAGCTTCAAGCCACTCACCCGTCTCTCGTTCATGATACGTCCTACGATAAACGAACCGGGTTCAAGACCAAACAGGTGCTCACATACCCGATCGTCGCCGACAACAAGTACTTGATGGGAGTACTCCAACTTCTCAACAAGAAAAGCGGGAGTCGGTTTACTCGAAAAGACGAAGAGGCGGTTGACGAAATCGCAAAGGCGCTCGGGATTGCATTCTTCAACCTTCGAAAGATATCAAAGAAGAATCCGACCAAATTTGATCTCCTGGTCACCAATAGTCGCATCACGCAAAATGAGCTCGACCAGGCCATCACCGACTCTCGAAAAGGAATGAGCGATCTTGAGAGCATCCTGATCGAAAAACACAAAGTCCCCAAGCTCGATATCGGGAAATCGCTCGCCCAATTCCATAAATGCCCATATATCGAGTACAGCGAGCGTACCATCGTCGATGTAGAGCTCTTGAAAAATCTCAACGTCGACTATCTGAAGAAAAATCATTGGATGCCGCTTAAGCGAGATCGTACGGCGATTGAAATTCTAACCGACGATCCAGGCGATCTTGACCGCGTTCAAGATATCAAACGAACATTCCCCGGCCTCAATATCCGCTTCGCCGTCAGCCTCCGTCGAGACATCTCTCAGTTTCTCAGCTCAGCAACAGGGCAGACCGACAATAGTGGACGGAAGCTTGACGAAAACGTGTCCGATATTCTCGGCGAACTCGTCACCGAAGCCCAGTCGGAAGCCATGGAAGACTCTTCCGGAGGCGGGGGGTTGGATGAAAACGACAGTGCCATCGTCCGTCTGGCCAATCAAATCATTGCTGATGCTTACCGTCAAAATGCGTCGGACATCCACATCGAACCCTACGGAGAAAACGTGAAACACTGGTGCGCTTCCGCGTCGACGGGGAATGCTTTGAATACATGAAGATTCCTCAGAGTTACCGCCGTGCGATCGTTTCTCGACTCAAGATCATGGCAAATTTAGATATCGCCGAGCGCCGAAAACCACAAGATGGGAAAATCAAGTTCAAGCTAACGGAATCGAAGGAAATTGAACTCCGCGTTGCGACACTTCCCACCGCCGGATACAACGAAGACGTGGTCATGCGTATTCTCGCTGCGAGTGAGCCGTTACCGCTTGACAAGATGGGGTTTTCAGACCGAAACCTCAAAGTGTTGAGAGAGATATCCGAACGGCCATATGGCATCATTCTGTGCGTCGGTCCGACCGGGTCAGGAAAAACGACGACCCTTCACTCCGTGCTCGGCAACATCAATACACCAGACATCAAGATATGGACTGCCGAAGATCCTGTCGAAATTACGCAATATGGTCTTCGCCAAGTGCAGGTCCAACCGAAGATCGGCCTTACCTTTGCCACTGCCATGCGCGCATTCCTCCGGGCCGACCCCGATGTCATCATGGTGGGAGAAATGCGGGATAAGGAAACAGCGGACACGGGCATCGAAGCGTCGCTGACCGGCCACCTGGTTCTGAGTACGTTACACACGAACAGCGCAGTTGAAACGGTCACGCGTCTCCTCGACATGGGCTGCGATCCATTCAGTTTTGCCGATGCCATGTTGGGCGTCCTTGCACAGCGGTTGGCTCGTAGGATCTGCAAAGAATGCAAAGAGCAATATATCGGGAGTAAAGAGGAGTACGACGAAATCCGATTAGGTTACAACCCTGAGTATTGGGATAAGCTCGGCATCAAGCAAGATAATACGTTCCGGCTTTCGCGTGGGAAAGGCTGCGAAACATGCAATCGATCGGGCTTCAAGGGACGAGTGGCTTTACACGAACTTCTGTTGGGCACGGACCAAATGAAGCGGATGGTGCAACAGAAAGCACGCACCGAAGACATGCTCAAGACTGCACTCGAAGAGGGGATGACAACACTTGTTCAAGACGGCATTCACAAAGTCTTGCAAGGTCATACCACATTTAAAGAAGTCAAAGCGGTCGCGATCAAATAGCGTTTACCTCGCACGATTACCACCTAAAGATCAAGAAGCAGACCTACTCACGTCTCGCCGACCACCTTGTCCAATGCCGTCCCACATAGTATGAGAGGCCCTGAACGACAAACTCTGATGGACTAAGAGGGAGCAGGCGTTGATCGCTCAGCACCTTGAGTGCGATCGAGGATATCAGGGGAGCAGCATGCAGCCTGAGACAGTTAGGCTGCGACCGTGGGTCCGGACTTGGACTGGCGGGTCATAAAGCTCTGGATATGTTTGTCGTCGCTCGGAGATAAGGCCTCAAATTCCACGCCGTACGTGTGTTCTTTGCCCCACCTGACGGTGGCCGCTTCGATAACCATCGATCCCGTTTGATGAGGCAATCGCAGCCTCATCGCGATTCGGTCTCCAGGCGTGATCACCGCTTCCGTCATGACACGGGCACCTTTTGTAGACACATCGTAGACGATCCCCACCCCCTGCTCGACTATTCCCTTCCTCACCCGACCCACACGTGCCAGCGAACAGGGAAAGGGAGCCGAGACACGTACACGCGGATACTTACGCAACTGTGGGGCACTTGGTCCTCGGCCGGTCGGGAAGTCTAGATCATCCATGTAGGTTACTCCTTCTCTATATCTGAGACATGCATGTACTCAGCCAACTGCCTCAAGGACGATTGCGAGAGTGCGCTGAACGCAAGTCCATGGAACGGATAGTTCGTCCAGCACACAGTGGCCACCGCCACCTCAGCGGGAGGAGTACCCTTGTTCAGCCGGAGTTTGAGAGAAATTTGGTCGCCTGGCTTGATGGAGCGTCGGTGCTCACGCATACGCCGTGTAGCGACAGGTCATAGACCAGCCCAACGTCATGCATCGGCCTGCGGAACCACCATCGAGGTGTTAGGGAAGAAAAGTGAACAGCTGAACGGTAGGGGAATGCGCACTCGGGAGTGTCGCCGAACTTTGTGACAGACCAGCTCAGACTGCTGAATCGTCTGCATGCAAACCCACCTCTGAGACATACTGTATCTCACGAGGTGAATTTTGCGAACTGTTTTCGCACTTTACGGACGTATGGTCGCCGAAGCACTGCGTGTGGATGGTTCAGCATGCGCGCTTCTTGAGTTCGGACGCCGAAAACGTCCGGAACTCTGCACGTGACTGGGCGAGGAACGATCATTCCGATGGAAGTGTCTGACTTCGGCATGCACAGCCGATGACGGAGCACTACTCCCAGGAGCGA
>JAAUPT010000119.1 GCA_012032965.1 Nitrospira sp. | reverse complement strand
TGGTTACCCGTGGCACAGGCCGTCACGGCGCATGAATTCGGTCCTTTAGCACCGATCCGAATCGCCACCTGCCCAGAAGCAAGATTAATGATGGTCATGGGGATGAAGAACGGTGAGACTCGACCGGGCCCCTTGTCTTTGAGTACCTCATGGTAGTGTTCAATCGATCCAAGCCCACCGATCCCGGAACCGATGTAGACCCCCACCTTGGTGGCTTCCTCCGGCTTTACTTTTAGACCCGCATCATCCACAGCCAATTGGGCAGCCCCCACGGCATAGTGGATGAACGTATCCATCTTCTTAATTTCTTTCTTTTCGATGAATCGGGCCGGATCAAAATCTTTGACCTCCCCCGCAATCTGGGCGTCATACGCTGTCGGGTCAAACCTGGTGATTCGGGCAATCCCTGACTCACCGGCACAGATTGCCTTCCAGGTCTTCTCAACACCCGTGCCTAGCGGAGTCACTAGCCCAAGACCAGTGATCACAACACGTCGCGCGGCCGGATGAGACACTTCTGGAGGCATGCTTATGACTTTTCCTTGATGTAGTCCAACGCCTTCCCGACAGTCAGAATCTTCTCGGCATCCTCATCGGGAATTTCGATCGAGAATTCTTCCTCAAGCGCCATCACAAGCTCGACGGTATCGAGCGAATCAGCGCCAAGATCTTCGACGAAGGAGGCCTCTGGCGTCACCTCATCTTCTTCCACACCGAGCTGCTCAGCAATAATCTTCTTAACTCGCTCTTCGACAGTTGCCATCGCTATGACTACCTCCTTCCCCAGTATGACTCCCTCTGCACCGCCCCATGGGGATCTGTGACGGCCGTGTGCCCAAACAATTCACTACCCCTAGACCATCAACATCCCGCCGTTCACATGTAGGACATGACCGGTAATGTACGCCGCCTCCTCGGACACGAGGAACCGCACGGCCGCAGCCACATCTCCCGACGTCCCCAACCGCCCCAACGGGATTTGTTTCAGCAATGTGTCTTTCACATCGGTGGGAAGGCCGTGGGTCATAGCCGTATCAATAAAACCGGGCGCCACCGCATTCACCGTAACATTGCGACTGGCGTATTCTCGTCCGACGGTTTTGGTAAACCCGATCACAGCGGCCTTGGACGCCGAATAATTCGCTTGTCCTGCATTGCCGATGACCCCGACGATCGATGCAATATTCACGATCCGACCATACCGTTGCTTGGTCATCGGCTGCAACACGGCCTTCGTACAATTAAAGGTGCCGTTCAGGTTGATCTGAAGCACCAGATTCCAATCTTCCTCTTTCATCCGCAAGAGCAGCCCATCGCGGGTAATCCCAGCGTTGTTGACCAGGATGTCGATCTTTCCCCAAGCCTTGATTACCTGCTCAGCCATCGCCTTGGTATCGTTGGTGTCCGCGACGTTGACTTTGAGGTTCAGGGCCTTTCTTCCCAGCTTCTCGATAGCTCCGACCGTTTCCAAAGAACGCCCAGGATCGAGATCGGCCACAGCGACATCAGCACCAGCTTGAGCAAGATTTTCGGCAATGGCCCGACCGATCCCTTGAGCGGCACCGGTGACGATCGCAGTTTTTCCTTGTAGCGACATGACAGACCTTTCAGGCAATACGTTAACAGGCTGACAGGGAGTTCGTCACCTGGTTTCCTCTGTACGGTTAATCAGGTGAACTGACCGCCGCGAGTGTCGTGTCCAACGACGTTGGGTCATTCACATTCAATAAGCTCGCGTCCGGGAGAATTCGTTTGATCAATCCAGTTAAGACGGTTCCTGGGCCGACCTCGATAAACGTCGTGACACCCATCATCCCCATCGTATGTATGGTATCTTCCCACAATACAGAAGACGGCAACTGGCGAATCAGCGACGCTTGAATCTCGTTGGCCCGGCTGATCGCTTTCGCTTCAGCATTGTTCACGAGAGGTACGCGGAGGTCCGACCACGAAACTTTGGCCAAGTCCTGCGCTAATCGATCGGCAGCGTGCTGCATCAACGGAGTATGGACCGGCACACTCACCGGGAGAGGAATGGCTTTTTTACAACCTTGGCCTTTGGCCAATTCGATCGCCCGTTCGACCGCTGCTTTTTCACCGGCAATAACAACCTGCCCCGGTGAGTTGAAATTGGCAGCCGCAACAACCCCGGTAGGTGAGGCAAGGCGGCACACATCTTTCACAACCTCGGCCGTCAAACCCAATAGCGCAGCCACCAGACCAGTGCCTGGAGCCACGGCTTCAGACATGTAGCGCCCACGTTTTTGAACGAGGCCGACCGCATCTCGAAATGTGAGGCCGCCTGCCACAACCAACGCCGAGTACTCGCCTAAACTATGGCCAGCCACCGCAACCGGCTTGAGCCCCACCGGCTCCAAGAGTTTGAATGCCGCCATGCTGCTGGCCAGTAAGGCCGGCTGAGTGAATTCCGTGAGATTGAGCCGTTGAGGAGGTCCGGTAAAACACAATGTCGCGACATCGTATCCCAACACTGAGGATGCCTCATCGTAGACGGATTTCACCGAGGGATGCGCGTCATAGAGCAACTTCCCCATTCCAACCGATTGGGACCCCTGTCCTGGGAAAACAAACCCGATTCCTTGAGTCATGGGGGGTTAGATATCTTAGAAATACCGTGCAAAGTCAACGGGAAAAGTTTTCACCTGTCACTTTCTCATTGCAACCGTGAGGTCTTGCACCTCCACCTTGCTGGTCCCTCATAGAGCGGTCGCCTACCATCGGATCATTGCAGAGGCCCACGTCAATCCAGCCCCAAACGCACCGAGCATCACCAACGACCCCTCTTTGATGCGCCCCTCGCGAACCGCTTGATCCAGCGCGATCGGAATGGATGCTGCCGACGTATTCCCATAGCGATCGAGATTCAGGAGCACTTTTTCGATCGGAAGACCGAGCCGTTCCATCACCGCCCTGAGTATCCGCACATTGGCCTGATGCGGGACATACAGATCGAGATCCTCCACCCGGAAATGATTGGATGACAGTGTCGTGCGCGCAATTTCTTCCAACGTGCGTACCGCGACTTTGAACGTCTCGTTTCCCTTCATCTTGATAGTGTGCAGCCGCTCCGTGATCACTTTTTCGGACGGCGGAGTCCGTGAGCCTCCTCCCGGCACCATAATCAACTCGCAGAGAGTTCCGTCGGAACGGAGATCAGTGGAAAGAATCCCCCTCTCTCCATCGCTCGCACTGAGGACCACCGCTCCTGCTCCATCTCCGAATAGCACACAGGTATTTCGGTCAGTCCAATCAGTAATGGCGGACATCACTTCGGATCCGATCACGAGGACGTGACGCATCCCTGTCTTGATGTAGGCGTCCGCCACGGACAACGCGTAGACAAACCCGCAGCAGGCCGCAGAAAGGTCACACGCCCCTGCTTTCGTCGCGCCAAGTTGATGCTGCACCAGGCACGCGGTTGCCGGAAGAGGAAAATCGCCCGTGCACGTCGCGACCAGAATCATATCGAGATCGGTCGCCGTCACACCGGCCGCTGTGAGGGCCCGCCTCCCGGCTTGAACCGCCAAGTCCGAGCAAGCTTCTCCGGTCGCTGCAATTCGACGCTCTCGGATACCGGTCCGCTCTCGGATCCACTCATCGGATGTGGCAACCATGCGCTCAAGGTCCGCATTGGTCAGCACTCTCGTAGGAGCATAGGAACCGGTCCCGGCAATACACGCTTTCATGTCTCGAGTTCCACCGGTGGCTGGGAGTGACTGGCCTCAATATCCTGTTGGATCAGCTCTGGGACCCTGCCATCCGCCATCCCTTTGGCTCGTCGAATCGCATTCTTAATAGCTTTAGCCGACGATCGCCCATGACAAATCATCGTAATCCCATTCACTCCGAGGAGCGGAGCGCCGCCGAACTCGGCATAGTCGATTTTCCGCTTGAGATTCTGTAGCGGACCTGAAATGAAGGGATACGCGAGCCGGCCAAGAAAATGACCCGAAATTTCCTTGAGCAGAAGCCGCTTGATCATCGCGGCAACCCCTTCGGAAATCTTCAGGGCGACATTGCCGATGAACCCGTCACACACGACGATATCGGCGATTCCACTGTACACATCGCGCCCTTCAACATTCCCGACGAAATTCATCGAACTCCCCTTGAGCCGCTTAAACGCCTCTTTGGTGACTTCGTTGCCTTTACTGTCTTCCTCTCCGATACTCAGAAGACCGACACGAGGATTCGGCTTTCCAAGCAGGTGCTTTCCATATTCGTTCCCCATCAACGCGAATTGCTCAAGATGCTCGGCCGTGCAGTCGACATTCGCTCCGACATCCAGCATGATCGCTTCCCCACTCAGCGTCGGCAGGCTGGTCGCAATGGCCGGTCGTTCAACCCCCTTCGCCAACCCTAACAAGAAGAACGAGGCTACCATGCTGGCCCCGGTATTGCCGGGACTGACAATCGCCTCAGCCTGACCGTTCTTCACGAGCTCCGTTCCGATCCAGATAGACGAGTTCCGCTTCTTCCGTGCAACCGTGGCAGGCGATTCATGCATCTCAACAACTTGGGACGCATGTCGAATAGAAATGCGGGAATCGTGACAGGCAAGACGCGCACATTCCTGCTTGAGAATCGTTTCATCGCCGACGAGAATGATCTCGACGTCGAGTTCTTTCACGGCCTGAACAGCGCCCTCGATACACGGCGCGGGACCATGATCGCCCCCCACCGCATCAAGCGCAATCTTCATACGAGATGGTGTATTCACAGATGGTGTCGGAAAGAGTGGCTGACCATGCGTCGCCCCCTTTGGTTCACACCCAACGCGCTGGGAACTTAAGGCAACGGACCGATGTGCACACTGAGCGGCCTTCACCGTTACAACCAAGATTGTACGTAAGCTCGTGATGAACGTGCCTTGCCCCGTCAACGCGTGGCGTCGTGGCACGCTGGCGGATGTTCGACATTCTGCTTACGCTTCCTCGACCTGAATGACGGCCTTGCCCTTGTAGGTACCGCAATTCAGACACGTGTAATGCGGCAACTTCAACTCGTGGCACTGCGGACACACGGCCATTCCTGGTGGGGTTATGCGCAGCTTTTGAGTACGGCGCTTATCACGTCTCGCCCGTGAATGTTTATGTTTTGGATTGGGCATGGTAACTCCTTATTTCCGCTCGATCCTGATCGTCAATCAGCGATTGCCGGACTCTCGTAGCTTTTCCTTCATCGTGCGCAAGACCTGAAATGGACTTCCCGTCTGGTCCACCACACAATGACAAGGTCCTTCATTCAAGTCTTTGCCACAACGGGCACATAACCCGAGGCATCCCTCTGAACACAAGGGATGCATCGGAGATGCGAGAATCAATTGCTCGCGTAACATTGGCGCCAGCTCCAGCTGATCACCGGTAAAGTAATACAGGTCGTCGTTCTGCTCGTCCTGTTCAACCTCAGGGAGCGTCGTCGCCTTTTTCTTTCGTCCATCGCCTCGCTTTGAAGCAGACGCCGTCGCCTTCAGTTCCCGTTCGTACGCGACACGCAACGAAAACGCCAGCGGGTCGTCGAAATCCTTGAGACACCGCACACACTGGCGAATCGCCGTTCCTTCCACGACTCCGGTCACACAGATAGTCCGCTCGATCGCACGAAGATCCAGTCCTATGGCCACCGTTCCGCGAATAGACACATCTGCATCGGCCAACCCCAGCTCTTCGCCTGTAAGGTCCCCCGACAAGGAAAGGCCTTCTGCCGTGATGTCCGCGATTTTCGGTGTCAAGATATCCATGGTCATCCTCGACAACGTGCTGCAGCCCCATCTCCATGCGTCGGAATCACCGATCACGTTCGTTATCGCTCCTCGGCAAAGCTGATGATGGCGATATGCCGAGCCCGTTTCACAGCCACTGTCAGCTCACGCTGATGGCGCATGCAATTTCCGGAAATGCGGCGAGGAACGATACGCCCCCGCTCCGTCAAGAAATTCCTGAGCAGGCCGGCATCCTTGAAATCGATCGGCGCTTTATCCAGACAAAATCGCAGGGACGC
>JAAUPT010000118.1 GCA_012032965.1 Nitrospira sp. | reverse complement strand
TGGGAAGCCCATGATTACATCGTTGGAACAAACCTTCCCCGGCGATTCCACCTAGTCACGTCCTCAAAGACGGGCCTTCTTCATCGGGCGCTTCACATCACGGTCGTCCAGCCTGCCACTACAACAAGATTCATGCCGATCCGTTTGGTATAATCACCGAGCTTATTCAACTCTGTCGAGGTACGTAGATATGCGAGTCCTTGTCATCGAAGACGAAACTAAGGTCGGATGTTTCATTAAGCGGGCGCTGGAAGAAGAGAGTTATGCCGTCGATCTCTGTGAGGATGGAGCCAAGGGGTTGGAGATGGGCTTGGTGACCAACTATGACCTCCTGGTCGTGGACGTGATGTTGCCGACCATGTCCGGTCTAGATGTGTTGAAGAACCTCCGTCGCGAACGAATTCAAACGCCGGTGCTGATCCTCTCTGCGCAATCTCAGATCGATCAGCGAGTCAAGGGGCTGGATGCTGGGGCTGATGATTACCTCACAAAACCGTTCGCGATTGATGAGCTCTTGGCTCGCGTACGAGCGCTGTTGCGGCGTGGCGCGACGGAAAGTCCAGGAATCTTGCAAATCGATGACTTGGTGCTCAACCCAGCCACGCGGGATGTGACACGAGGAGGACAACGCATCGAGCTCACGCTCAAAGAGTATGCCTTGCTGGAATATTTGATGCGTCATACCGGACGTGTGTTGACCAGGCCCATGATCTCCGAGCACGTATGGAACCAAGACTTTGATACGTTTACCAACGTCATCGACGTTTATGTGAACTATCTTCGCAACAAGATCGACCGAGGGCGGGCCAAGAAATTGATCCATACCATCCGCGGAAGCGGATATATGCTGAAGGTTGACTAACACGATACCGCGGCGATGGTCGGGCTGACTCGACGGTACCGAACGTACCATGTCCACAGCAAGGCGTCGCGATAATCGGGTGTCGTTTTCAGCGAGTAGGAGTTAATCGATGCCGCTACGTGTTCGGCTGACTCTCTGGTACGGGAGCGCCCTCGCCTTGGTTCTGATCATTTTCTCCGTCGTCTTGTACGCGATGACGGCACGGAATCTCCGCGACGCCGTCGATGAATCTCTGGAAGACACGGCCACCATCGCTGTGCGCTCGCTCCAAGAGCGAGGGTTCCTTCCTCTCCTCAATGAAAAGGAGTTGCTCTCCCAATTTCCCGAGCTCGCGCGAATCGACAAGTTTTCCAGATTTTCAGCCCGTCCGGTACGATTACCATCAGCTCTCCGAATATCAAGCACCACGATGTTCCGCTCAGCCGCACTGCGCTTGAGACTGCGTTTGCCGGACAGAGTATTTTTGAATCGGCCCTATACCCCAATGAGCCGCCGCTGCGAGTCATTTCGGTGCCCATCATGTATCGGGACAATTTGTTGTACATCGTGCAGGTCGGGACTTCGATGGAATCAGTCGGGGAGACTCTCCATCGGTTCTTGATCCTACTGGTTGTTGCCATCCCAATCGCGTTGACCGTCTCTCTGGCTGGGGGGTGGTTCTTGGCAGGGCGGGCGTTGCGGCCAGTCGATGAGATCACCCTCGCAGCACAGCGCATTGCTGCAGGAGACCTTAGCCAGCGCCTTAGTATGACGGCGGCTCATGACGAGATCGGTCGACTCGCAGCGACATTCAACAACATGATTGGTCGACTGGATGCTTCGTTTCGCCAGATCCGTCAATTCACCAGCGATGCGTCACATGAGCTGAGGACGCCCCTGACCGTGATGAAAGGCGAAACGGATCTGATTCTGCGTCGATCTCGCCCGATGGAAGACTATAAGTCGGTGCTGGAAAGCAATCTGGAAGAGATCGATCGGATGACCCGCATCGTCGATGAATTGCTGTTTCTTTCTCGTGCCGACACGGGTGAAGTCAAAATAGAGGCCTTACCGGTTGCCTTGCAGGCGCTGGTCGAAGACGTTCATCGTCAGGCGACGTTGCTGGGGCATGACCGAAATATTGAAGTGATGCTTGGAACAGTTATGCCGGTCGTCGTCCAAGGGGACGACTTGCGGCTGCGTGAACTGTTGCTCAATCTTGTCGAGAACGCGATAAAGTATTCACATCCGGGTGGCAAAGTGGAAATCACGTTGTTGAAAGATAGACGGGAAGCGCGGCTCTCCGTCACCGACCATGGCATCGGCATTGCCCCGGGCGACCATCAGAAGATTTTCCAGCGGTTCTTCCGAACCGACATGGCTCGAACCCACACGAAGAAGGGTACGGGTCTTGGACTCGCTATCTGTGCATGGATCGCGGATCTGCACAACGGCCGTGTCGAGGTCCAAAGCGATCTCGGTCAGGGTTCCATCTTCACAGTGGTGCTCCCTCTCGTCCATCCGTCGGCTTAACGAACTTTCATTTTTGGTTGATCAGGCTCTTATCCCTGGCCGGTACGCTACAACCTGCTCCCTTTGTGTGGTGGGCCATCTTAGGCGAAGGATACGCTCAATCGAACACCACGGTCTTTTTCCCGTAGACTAAGACACGTCGCTCGATGTGCCGCCGAACAGCTCTTGCCAGCACGATCTCCTCAAGGTCCCGTCCTTTTCGAACGAGATCTTCCACCGTGTCTCGGTGTCCCACACGAATCACATCTTGCTCGATGATCGGCCCCTCGTCCAGATCTTGGGTCGCGTAGTGCGCCGTTGCGCCAATGATCTTCACACCCCTCTCATATGCCTGACGGTATGGATTGGCACCGATAAAAGCCGGGAGGAAGGAATGGTGAATGTTGATGACTGGGCAGCCGACTTGGGCCAGAAAGCCAGCCGAGAGGATCTGCATGTAACGAGCCATCACGACGAGTTCCACGCGATGCTCTTTCAACAGTGCCACGAGCTGTTGTTCTTGCTGCGGTTTCGTCTCCTTGGTCACCGGATAGACGGTGAATGGAATCTTAAAAAGCTCGGCCCAACTCGCGCAGGTGTCGTGATTCGAAATGATCACGGGAATATCGATGTGCAATTCGTCCCGGCGATGGCGCTGTAGTAAATCGGCCAGACAATGGTCTTGCTTGGATACCAACATTCCCACACGGGTTCGTCGGCTAAAAGGATGACACCTCATAGCGCATGTTGTATACGTTGGCGATAGGCTTAAAGGCCGACGGGACGTCCTCGGGAGGGATCTGGAAGCCCTCGGTTGCAAATTCCATCCGCATAAGAAAATCGTCTGTTTCCTCGTCGGTGTGATGGTCGGAGTCAAGAATGTTGCCCCCGAAGTCGTGAATAAACCCAGACACTCGCGCAACGATGCCCGGTCGGTCTTTACAATGGATCAGGAGTACAATTGAATCCTTCTTTTGTGCCGTCATCGGTCCTTACCTCTGTGAGAGTAGTTGTCGGAGGCGTCGCGAAGTGGAGAGCGGCACTTAGGCGCTCGGTGTGGCCACAAGGCGACCCACAAGGTCAAACGCTGCCGCATCGGTGATCTCGATCTTGCAGAAGGTCCCGGTCGTGAGATGGGAAACAGTTTGATCTGATGCGGGCTGCGTCGCGATGTCCGTTGACCCTTCGTCGATGTAGACGACACCGTCTATCTCTGGAGCGAGCCCCTCGTGGCGTCCTTCTAGGACATTCTCGGTTTCTTCGGATCGGCCGTCGACGAGCACGTCGAGGACGGAACCGATTTTGGCTCTTCCCTTAGAGGCTGCAATCGACTCCTGCATTGAGAGGATGACATTGCGACGCTCATCCATGACTTCTCGCTCGACCTTTTCCCCTAGGTCGACTGCGGAGGTCCCTTCTTCATCGGAGTAGAGAAACACCGCGACCCGATCGAATTGAGCCTGTTCCACATACTTATACAGCTCGCTAAACGCCGCGTCGGTTTCTCCAGGAAACCCGACGATGAAGGCCGTTCGAAAGGTCACTCTTGGGATGCGTGTGCGAATTCGATCGACTAACGATTCAATCGCCGCGCGATCACCGAGCCGATGCATGCGCTTGAGCATGCGATCACTGATATGCTGAAGAGGCATATCAATGTACTTGGTGATCTTTTCTTCCCCGGCATACAGATCCAGCAAATCATCCGTGACTTGCTGAGGGTAGAGATAGAATGGGCGGATCCACCGTAGGCCCTTTACCTTCACGAGCTCACGGAGTAGCTGAAACAGGCCTTGGCGAAGACCAAGATCGACTCCATAGTTGATCGTGTCCTGGGAAATAAGGTTGATCTCCTTCACACCTTCGCGTGCCAACTGTTGCGCTTCTGCCACGATGGACTGGACTGGTCGGCTACGCTGTTTGCCTCGCATCAGTGGAATCGCACAGAAGGCACAGTTGCGATTGCAACCTTCTGCAATCTTCACATAGGCGCTGTGTTGCGTTCCCAGTCTCACGCGAGGTGCCAATTCGTCATAGAGATAGGGCGGTTGGCTCATCCAGAGGCGGCGATGCCGCTTTTTGGGAGTGAGGAGGTCTCGGCAGATCTCCGCGATTTTGCCGAACTCGCCGGTGCCGACCACTGCGTCCAACTCCGGTAATTCCTTCAGCAAATCCCCTTGATAGCGTTGGGCTAAGCAGCCGGCGGCAATCAGGACGCGACAAGCCCCTGATTTTTTAGATGACCGTGCTCGAGAATGGTGTTGATCGATTCTTGCTTCGCTTCTTCAATGAACCCGCAAGTATTGACGATAACCACTTCTGCCTTTTGGGGATCGTCGGTGAGCTGAAATCCCTCTGTAACGAGCGCGCCCAGCATGATTTCCGAGTCCACTTGATTCTTTGAACAGCCAAGATTCACAAAGCCGATTGTGGTTTCTGGGGACTGGCTCCGATCAGGGATCGGCGCCTGTCCCTTTGGACTGCCGGTTTTGTACTCCGGGGAATGATCAATGGCTGGGACATGGGAGCAGTCTACGGGAGGGTTAAAAAGACTGTCAATTAGCCCCTTGCGGGAGATTGATCAATTCCCCTAGAGTGCGCCTCATGATTCGTACCTTTCAAGGCATCAAGCCAATAGTCCCGAAGTCATGCTTTGTTGAAGAGACCGCTGTCGTGATCGGCGATGTGGTGGTGGGTGAGGAGTGCAGCGTCTGGTTCAACGCTGTGATCCGCGGCGATGTGAACTACATCCGGATCGGAAGTCGGACCAATGTGCAGGACCTTTGTATGTTGCATGTGACGCACGACACCCACCCACTCCTCATCGGGAATGACGTCACGATCGGCCATCACGTCGTACTACACGGGTGTACGATTCAGGATCGTGTCTTGGTCGGGATGGGCGCCATCATCATGGATGGTGCAGTGATCGGGGAAGATTCGGTGGTCGGAGCCGGGGGCTTTGGTGGTCGAAGGCACGATCGTGCCGCCGAAAAGTTTAATCCTGGGGTCTCCAGCGAAGGTTAAGCGTCAGGTGACAGTGAAGGAGTTGGCCTGGGTTAAGGAGTCGGCAGAGAATTATGTGCGGTATGCCAGTCAGTACATGTCTAATTCAGGAAAGAACGCCGGTTTCAAAGTATGAAATCGTTGGACAGGTTATGTTTTAAGGCCTTGGGGCTTTCCGACGTATGAACCTGCTCGCTCCGATCCGAATACAACAGATCGGGTCGCCGACGAGCGCCGTGGGATACTGTTTCCGCTCCACGTGGTAGGGAATTCTGTGCCGATGGCACCAGTCTGCGATCCACACTACTTCTTCCGTTGACGTCGTTACCAAACCCGGCACACTCAATTTAACCATGCAGCGATTCACAATCGCTTGGCTGATCCTCCGTTCTTTTTGAAATCGCACCGGATTGAATGTGACCGGATCAGCTCGACCGTATGATAATGGCGCGAGATGGGGAAACCGTTCCGGATCGTTCAATACGCTTACGATCCAGAGGTGATCGAACCTTCCTGGTGCCAAGGATGCATCGCAGGCATGAAAGCGGAACGGGACGCTGCGACAAGCACGATTGAGCACGGTCACTTCGAGACGTCGGAGATTATAGGGTTCAACGTGGCGTTGACGGTCTATCGCTTCGGCCAGCAACGGTGGCAGTTCCGTCAC
>JAAUPT010000117.1 GCA_012032965.1 Nitrospira sp. | reverse complement strand
TTCGCCATCGGAGATTTCCGGTTGGTCCTTGACGTAGTACAGGTAGTCATGATGCCTGATTTGGGCTTTGAGTCGAATAAGTCGGTCTCGGTCGGCTGACGAGATTTCCGCAGGAGACGGTGAGTCGGGGTGAAGTGAATCCTGTCGCATCGCCGCTCTTCTCTTAACGATATGCAACCCGGGTAATCATCTTTCGAATACAGTGGCAGCCAATGTTCGGCATGAGTCAGGAGAGGGGCTTGAACGAGAGGGACAGTAGCATAGGGGGAAGAACTGGTCAAACTAGACGAGCCTAGACGACTTTGACATTCCCATCGATGGCCACTATTCTAAGCTCGTCTTTGTCCGTTGAGAATCGACGGAGATTGGGCAAAAAGGATGGAGGAGGATGTATGCAGAAGGATGAACACCCAGTGCGTGAGCGAGTACGAAGGATCGCTCTCTTAGCGGTCTTGTTGTGCAGCGGGTCGCTGATCAGTGGATGTGTGGTGTTGGAAGAGAAATACAATGCGGAAAAGGCGCGCAGTTTGAATTTTCAACGCCTCCTGGCACAAGAAGAAAAGCGAACGGCTGAATTGGACAGTGATGTCAGACGCGCGAAGTCCGAGTTGGCCGAATTCGAGGCAAGGAATCGGGAGCTCTCGTCCCAAGTACAGATGGCACGTGAACAGATGGGTCGCCTCCAGGAAGAGACTGAAGCTATTCGGGAAGCCACCGTGCTCGAACGAAAAGCTTTGGAGGACATGCAGCGGAAGGGTCATTCCCCTGCTGCTAAGCAGAAAAAAACCGGGACCCGCAAACCTGTTCCGAGCGATGTCGCTCGGAAGGATCACGTCGACGAAGATCTGCCAATCAGCGCCGACATGAAGGCTGATGCAAAGTTGCACGTGGTCAAGCCTGGAGAAACTCTCTTTAGCATCAGTCGACGGTATAGAATTGGGATGGGTAAGTTGAAGCAGATGAATAATCTTCCAGATGACATCATTGAAGTCGGCCAAAAACTCATTCTGGTAACAGAGTAAGCGGAACGACATGCGGTCTGAGACGTATTCTCTCAACCTGGACGAGTTCCGCGCCTACGCAAAACAGGGAAATCTCATACCGCTATTCCGTGAGATCCTGGCGGACCATGACACGCCGGTCTCAGCCTTCGCGAAGATCGATCATGGCCCCTCGGCCTATCTGCTGGAAAGTATTCAGGGCGGAGAAAAGTGGGCGCGATACTCCTTTCTCGGGAGCGGCTCTCCGCTCGTCATCTACGAAGATCGCGGTGACCTGTGTGTGAAGAAGGGATCGCATCGCCGACGTATTCCTAGCCGAGGTGCACCGCTGGACCGTCTACGAGAGCTCATGGAAGCGTATCGGCCGGTAACTGTTCCGGATCTGCCGCGCTTCGTTGGTGGAGCGGTCGGCTATCTTGGCTACGACATCGTGAAGACATTCGAGAATCTCCCGTCCCGGCGAAAGGAGCACCTCGACCTACCAGACTTCGCATTTCTGCTAACCGAGACCCTACTCATCTTCGACAACGTCTCGCAGAAGATCAAGGTCGTAGCCAACGCGCATGTTAAGTCCACCTCGGATCGGGACGTTCGCGAGGCCTATCGCCAGGCGACGGGACGCATCGAAGCCATGATCAGCAGAATCCGTCGGCCTCTGAAGCGCGTGAAGCCGAAGCGCCGACGATCTCCGATCCGGTTCACGGCCAATATGAACAAGGCGGAATTTGAGAAGATGGTGTCTCGCGCTCAGGAATACATCAAAGCGGGAGACATCTTTCAATGTGTGCTCTCGCAACGGTGGGAAACGAATCTCCAGGCTCCACCGTTTCAGCTGTATCGAGCCCTGCGCGTGGTGAATCCCTCGCCGTACATGTACTACTTGCGCATCGCAGGAGTGGAACTAGTCGGCTCGTCTCCGGAAATTCTTGTGCGATGCGAAGACGGGGTGGTGTCGGTACGCCCAATCGCGGGGACCAGGCGTCGCGGGACGACGATGGAAGAGGATGCAGAGCTGGAACGCCGACTGCTCGCCGATTCCAAGGAACGGGCCGAACACATCATGCTGGTAGACCTTGGACGCAATGATATCGGCCGCGTCGCTGAACAGGGATCAGTTCACGTCGAGTCGTTGATGAATGTTGAACGGTACTCACACGTGATGCACATCGTGTCAACGTGACGGGGAAGTTGGGCGCGACTAAGACCCAGTATGATGTGTTGAAGGCGTCTTTCCCCGCGGGCACGGTATCCGGAGCTCCGAAGATCAGAGCGATGGAAATCATTGAGGAGCTTGAACCGACGAAGCGTGGGCCTTATGCCGGCGCGGTGGGGTACATCAGTTTTTCGGGGAATATGGACATGTGTATCAATATTCGGACGGTTGTCGTTTCTCGACATCGGGCGTTCATCCAAGCCGGCGCCGGGATTGTCGCCGACTCAAACCCGGAACACGAGTACGAAGAAACGTGCAACAAATCTCGCGCGATGATGAAGGCAATCGAACTGGCTGAACAAGGATTAGAATGAGGGCCGTAGGCCTCAGATAGAAGTGGATCGAAGGTCGTTTGGTCTGGGCAAGTATTTTGGGCGGTCGGGATAGCCATGCTACTCGTCATCGATAACTACGATTCCTTCACCTACAATCTGGTCCAGTATCTTGGGGAATTAGGTGAAGACGTGCAGGTGTACCGTAACGACAAGATTACGATGGAGCAGATTGAGGAGTTGCGGCCAAGTCGAATGGTGATCTCTCCCGGGCCTTGCACCCCCAAAGAAGCCGGTGTGTCGGTCGAGGCGATCCATCGGTTCGGAGGAGCGATGCCCATTCTCGGCGTCTGCTTGGGCCATCAATCGATGGCCCGTCGCGTTTGGAGGAGAGGTGATACGTGCGCAGCGTCTGATGCATGGGAAGACATCGCAGATCAAACATGACGGCAAGACGATCTTTCAGTCCTTACCCAATCCGTTTGAGGCGACACGCTATCATTCCTTAATTGTGAATCGAAACTATCTTCCCGATTGTTGTGAGATCTCCGCAGAAACCGTCGAAGGCGAGATCATGGGACTTCGTCATAAGACGCTCTGTGTCGAGGGGGTGCAATTCCATCCGGAATCGATACTGACGACCGTTGGGAAAGATCTCCTTCGCAATTTCTTGAAACTCTAATCACTCCAACTCTGTGTGACCATGATCAAAGACGCGCTCGCCAAGTTGGCCGATAGAACCGATCTTTCCGCACAAGAGGCCGAAACCGTCATGCTGGAGATTATGGACGGTGCTGCGACCTCGGGCCAGGTGGCCGCCTACCTCATGGGGCTCAGGCAGAAGGAAGAAACGGTTGCTGAGGTTGTTGGTTCAGTCAACGCGATGCGATCGCGAGCGACCAAAATCAGAGTCGGCTCGCCGGTCGTGGTGGATACCTGCGGAACCGGTGGAGATGGGGCCAACACATTTAATATCTCCACGGCTGCGGCGTTTATCGTTGCCGGAGCAGGCATTACAGTGGCGAAGCACGGCAATCGTTCCGTATCGTCCAGATCCGGCAGTGCCGATGTGCTGAGCGTCCTCAGGGTCAAGATTGATCTGGAGCCGGAACACGTGGCCGATTGCATCGACGAAGTCGGCATTGGCTTCTTGTTTGCACCGCTCTACCACGGTGCCATGAAACAATGTGCCGGAGTGCGGCAAGAGATGGGAATCCGGACTATTCTGAACGTGCTGGGCCCGTTGGCGAATCCGGCCGGCGCCACCCACCAAGTGCTTGGGGTTTACGATGCGAAGTGGACGGACATCCTCGGGCGGGTCCTGTTGGAGTTGGGGTCACAGCATTGTTTCGTCATTCATGGTATGGATGGCCTCGATGAAATCACCCTGTCGGATCGAACCAGAGTGTCCGAAGGGAAGAGCGGAGTGGTGTCGAGCTATTTTATTGCGCCTGAAGAGTTCGATCTGCCTCGTGTCTCGAACAAAGAGTTTGCCGGTGGCACACCGGAAGATAACGCGCAGATCATACAGGACATTTTACAGGGTCGAAAAGGTCCAAAACGAGACATCGTGTGTTTGAATGCCGCTCCTGCCATGGTCGTGGGACAGAAAGCGAGAACGCTCAAAGAAGGGTTCCGTCTCGCCCAACAGATGATCGACACGGGGCCGCGGCGGAGAAACTTGACCGACTCATTGCCTTTACGACACAACGCGGTTAACTCATGATCCTCGATCGTATTCTCGAGCATAAGAAAGCCGAGCTGAGACACAAGCAAAGCCGGTCCTATCTTGCTGACCTCAAGGCGGCGATTCGAGATGCTCCGCCGACACTCGGCTTTGCCATCACGCTGGATGCGACTAAGCCTTCCTCCAGCCCTGCCTTGATCGCGGAGGTAAAAAAGGCCTCGCCAAGCGTAGGACTCTTGCGGCCGGAGTTTTCCGAGAAGTTCGACTATCTAACACTTGCGCGTACCTATCATGAGCATGGCGCGTCCGCTGTTTCCGTCTTGACGGACAAGGAGTTTTTTCAAGGTGACCTCCAGTACCTTGAAGCGATCAAACGTGCGCTGCCGATCCCTGCGCTCAACAAGGAGTTCATGGTCGGCGATGTGCAATTTTATGAAGCGCGGGCGCACGGCGCTGATGCGGTGTTGCTGATCGTGGCGGCGTTGGAACGGCGCCAACTGATGGATTTCAATGCCTTGGCCACCGAACTGGGGATGGATTGTCTCTTCGAAACTCATCACGAGAGAGAGTTGGATAGGGTCTTGGAGTGGATTCCCACCGCCAGGATGATCGGGATCAACAACAGAGATCTGAAAACCTTCACGACCGACCTCAGCGTCACTTTTCGGCTGGCAAAACGAATACCGTCCGATAAGCTGATCATCAGTGAAAGCGGGATTCACACTCGTGATGATGTGACGAAACTGATCGAAGCAGGCATTCACGCCATGTTGATCGGGGAGTCGCTGATTCGCGCCGAGCACACAGCAGACAAAGTCCGAGAGTTGATCGGTCTCGGGTCCAGCAGCACGTAATCCGTCTAGAGCGTTCGCTATGAAAGTCAAGATTTGTGGGATTACAAATGTAGAAGATGCAGAGGTGGCGATACGTGCCGGCGCGGATGCGTTGGGATTTGTCATGTACCGCAAGAGCCCGCGTTTCGTGGAGCCTGCAATGGCCAGAGCCATTGTCGCTGGGCTTCCGCCGTTTGTGCTGCCAGTTGGGGTGTTTGTCAATGAAGAGGCTGAGAGGGTTCGAGCACTCATGGATGAATGCGGCCTCGCGTTGGCCCAATTGCATGGCGATGAATCGGCTCACTATTGCCAGAACCTCGGCCGTCCGGCTCTCAAGGCTATCCGCCTGAAAGACCGGGGCGGCTTTCTGGCCTTAGCTGAATTTCATGGACGGGCGAACGTGCGAGGGTTTCTGATCGATGCGTTTTCCGACCATGCCTATGGTGGTACGGGAAAGACGGTCGATTGGACGTTGGCTCAGGAAGCGGCTCGATCTGCGCCGATCATTTTGGCCGGAGGTTTGAATCCTGGAAATGTTGCACAGGCGGTCCAAATAGTGTGTCCCTATGGGGTCGATGTGAGCAGTGGGGTAGAACAGCGTCCCGGCAAAAAAGATCCAGACAAAGTGAAGGCGTTCATTCAAGTGGTGAGGCTTGTGCCTGCCGAATAGCCACGACTATACTGCTGGCGACTTATTGAGGAGAGGTTGATCAGATGCCGATGTTACCCGATAGCCACGGCCGGTTTGGGTCCTATGGTGGCCGGTATGTGCCGGAAACCTTATGCCGGCGCTCTTGGAGCTGGAAGAGGAGTACGCGAAGGCAAAAAAGGACAAGCGTTTTCAGGCAGACCTCGCCTACTACCTCAAGCAGTATGTCGGGCGGCCGACGAGTCTCTATCGCGCCGACCGGATGACCAAGGAATTGGGCGGTGCCAAGATTTATCTGAAACGGGAAGACCTCTGCCATACCGGCGCGCACAAGATCAATAACGCGATCGGACAAGTTCTGCTGGCCTTGCGCATGAAGAAGCGACGAATCATCGCCGA
>JAAUPT010000116.1 GCA_012032965.1 Nitrospira sp. | reverse complement strand
ATTCGAACGGTTGGGGTTGGAAGGCAACCTCGCTGAGGAAATCCGCTACAACGCTCCACTCACTAGTGTTGCGAAAGGGCACATGGATTCTCAGAACGGTGAGAGCTTGGCAATTCTCAAATTACGAGTCCCATGTCATGGCGGTCATCCAATGTCAGCGAGGTTATTCTGCAAAGAAAATAGTTTATGCTTACCCAAAAGACCGTCTCGCAAATGTCGGCACTCCAATTGCTTCTTCACATAGCGGAAAGCGCTACCGGACTTGATTCTGGCGCCTCCTCTCTTGTGGATCTTCCCCTCAGTGCCTTGTGGGGTGAACGGGCCAACAAGGCGGAGCGAGGATGGCTCTAGTGACGGTGGAATGACGACACAGCAACTCATGGAAAAGCAGGAGCCGGAGTCACCAGTGGTCTGGGAGGCGTTTCCCTCCTGGGCCCAGTTCAGTTGGCTCTACCTCATGAGCGCCTCTCCGCCCTACGTGCGGCGCTGCTTCATAGATTTGGTGTGGGTGGATGGGAGATGTGGGTGATCGGGGCCGGGATCCTGCTTGCCAGCGCCGCAGTCCTGCGGCGCTGGGCGCACTACGAACTCACGAGGGATCAGATCATGGTGCGCAACGGCTATACGAGACGCGTGATCCAATCCATTCTCCTGAGTGATGTCCGCGAAGTGACGATACGGCAAGGCGTCGTCGCGCAGTTCTTTGGAATCGGCACGCTGGTCATTCATTCGCGGAGCTCGGATCGAGTACTCTCATTGCGGGGAGTGTGCGATCCTGAAGAAGTGAAAATTCGTATCCAGGCTCTGGCTTAGAAGCATCATCGAACGGCAAAGAATTCAGAGCCGGCGAGTACATGATCGGGTGCTGTATGCGACAGGCTCAGAGCGACTCAAAGGGTCGTGACCTCCTTGCATCTGACCTGTTGAGTTTGGAGAGAGACCAATTTGGTGTTGCAACGATGAACATCGCACTGACCGGTGATGTGCTGCTCGGACGGCTAGAGGATCAGTATGTTATCCAGAATCGTTCCATACATCCCGAAGCTGTGTGGAGCGATATCCTTCCTGCCATGCTCGCCGCCGCAGTGAATCCGCAATTGCAGCAGAAGCGTTCATGAACAGTGCGGGTTAGCGCAAACAGGCACGAACGCATCTCCTGGTGGCGCTGAGCGCCGTGGCGCATAAACTCGCACACGCCTGCTAGTACAGATTGCGCCAACAGGTGCCGTGCGATCTCCACCGCGCCTTCGGATAGGTGCGGAAGTCTAGGGGTGGGACTGGGGGCTCGCAAAGGGGTTGAGGTCTGACCCCGTCCTCACGATTAGCCCAAGCCTCCACCCGGTCAGCTCCCTCGCTACTGGCGTGGAGAGGGAGATGTCTCGGCTGTGAGGCATGATGGGGTTGGCGCCATCTAGCAGCCAGACATCCTGTGCTTGCATGCGGTGGACATGGCTGGGTCCAGACGGTTGTCCGGGGTACGAGGTGCCAAGGGCCAGAGTGGATCATCATGGGAGATCCCTGACAGCCTTTTCTGTTCGTAAGAGGAGTCCAATGAACAGGGAGCGGGAAGAAGTGGCCATGGGGCAGGGCTACTGCGCCGGAATGGAGAGCCGCTCTCCATGGAATTGATGATCGTACAGACGATTATCATCGCCTTAACCACGACGTATGTTTTGGCTTCGGCATTGGGTCAGGTGCCTGGCGATGAGGGTCAAGGTCCTGAACCATCAACTCAACAGTCGGAGATAGAGGCGTTGAAGGCGAAGGTCAGGCAGCTGGAGCAATCAGTCATGGACATCAAGAAAAAGAATCGAAGCCTGCTGAGCCGCTCTCATCGGGAACCAACACGGTCGTTCCTGCCATCGATCGGGAACGCGGGCTGGTAACCGAAGATGCCTACGCGGATGCTCGACTGGACAATGCTCCGTTTGATCCAGCCCTTCGTGGATTTTTCCGCATTCCTGGTTCTCACACCACGATGCGGGTAGGGGGGTATATTAGGACTGATGCGATTTATGATTTTAGCCAGCTCGGCAACATCAACCAGTTGAGGCCCGAGTCGATACCAACCCCAAACCTAGATAACTCAAATTACAATATGGCCGCACGAGCCTCTCGCCTCACCCTGGAATCGCGGACCGATACCCAATGGGATGTCTTGCGCACGTATATCGAGATTGACTTTGTCGGCCCAGGAAATAGTGCCGAGCTTCGTCTACGGCACTTCTACGCGCAGTTAAGAAACATTTTGGTCGGACAATCTTGGACGACCTTCCACGATTCGGATGTGATCCCTGAAACCGCGGACTTCAACGGTCCGAACTCCTGGATTTTCCAGTTCAATCCGCAGGTGCGATATACGCACCGTTTGGCCACAGGACAGACCATCTCTGTTTCAGCGGAGCAACCTGCTTCAGGCATCCCCTCGATTAATCCCGTAACGGCCCAGACTGTTTCATCGACCAGCCCTCTTCCTGATTTTGTGGTCCGGTATCGGTATGAAACCGATGACTACCACTTCAACACCGCGGGACTGTTTCGTTCAGTCGGTGGTATGACGAGTTCCGGCCAGTCGGACCATGTGTTCGGATACGGGGTGATGGCATCGGGCTTGGTCAGACTATGGGGGAGAGATAATATCGTATTTCAGGCCGTCTACGGTGAGGGGATCTCTCGGTACCTTATCGATCCTAAGAACCTCAATCTTGATGCAGGTTATGACTCGTCGGGATTCCTCAAAGTCCAGCCGACGTACGGAGGCTATGCCGCCATTCAACATTTCTGGAATGATGAATGGCGTTCAACCGTGACCTATGGGTTTCTTCAAGTCAATACAACAGAAACTTCTTCTGCCGATACCTACAAGAGAACGCAGTATCTCGATTGCAACCTTATGTATAGTCCCGCGGAAGGAATTACGATCGGTGGAGGATTACTGTGG
The DNA here is from genome assembly GCA_012032965.1 of Nitrospira sp. GTDB lineage: Bacteria > Nitrospirota > Nitrospiria > Nitrospirales > Nitrospiraceae > Nitrospira_D. The sequence continues at coordinate 3,119 of JAAUPT010000116.1, read as the reverse complement.
GGACAACGAGTCAACAAGAACGATGTGCTGGGAGAGGGTTTCAGGATTAATTTTCTCTTGAAGTATGACCTGGTTAGATTGCGACAGGACATGAAAAAAAGTGTTGCCATTCTAGGATTTCATTCGACAGCATTGAGGTAGTTGCGGAAGGTGGCTAGGCTGGAGTCACTGGTGTGCGTAAAGGCGTGACGAAGTACAGAGTAGATGACATGCTCTCGGCGGGGGCACTCTTACGTCCGGCATTGAGACACTTTTCAAGGCAGGTGCTCATCCAGAACTGACGACGTCGACACACACGGGCCGTTGCTTCCAGGAGCTCGCCAGAAGTTGGCGTACGAAGCGGTGAAGAAGATTGTGATCATCGATACCGTCGCTGGCGTACCAAAGAATTGGCCCGGCTTACAGGTTATTTCGATCGCCTCAGCCATTGCCGGGGTGCTCAAACCGCTCCTGGAACATCGGGCACTGGGTGATCTTTACTGAACGAGCCAGGACCATCGGCGAGTTCGATACCCTGGAAACGAAGAAGGGGGTCAAGAAGTTGGCGCGGAAGCTGGCCCGATTGGAACCGTTCGTGTGCGTCAAGGGGGACGGAGATGCACCCCTTGGCCCAGGTCTTTCACCGCCACAGTCGAGCTCGGTTCAGAATCTCTCGCTCTGACTCCCTCCAACCATCATCGAGGGCTTGGCGAGTCTCTGAACAGCTCCATCGCTCGCTCCTCGCCTGGTTCAGTACATTCGTTCCCGTACTAATTCTTCTCGCGCCTAGGTACACGCCTAGTATTCCTCTGCGATACTTTCACCTATGATTCGTCGCATGGAACGTGGACTTCATAAAGAACGGGGTGTGCCATGGTATTGGTATTCGCGGCGATCATTGTGCACGTGCAACGTATGATAGAGCAGCTTGACTCCGATTGTTCCCTGGATGAGATGGTGAACCTCTGTCCGGAGGTCCCGCGGGCCATGTGTTTCGCGCGTCGAATACTTGGTCCGAGCTAGGGAAGTGTGTGTGTCGTTGGATGGCGAGGGGACGTATTGGGTGCACGCCCATCGCGCCGTTCCGGTCGGGGCTTCCTCTGCGGCACCAGCTCCTTTAAATAGTCGCACTGGGCTAGGGAATCCCTAGGTCTGCCAAAGTGGGGATTGTGCTAGAAGTCAGCCCTCACTCGGTCTCACGAAATATCAGGCTGGAGTATCCTCGATGGACGAATCTCAACAAGTGCTAGGAGACGAATATTCGACGCTCGAAGAAGCGGAGGTGTCTATGGAAACCCACATGATTCAGGAAACCGGTCGGAAATCCAGCGGGACTACCTCGAACGTTTGCTGCACGCACCAACGGCTCATTGATAACATCCTGACCAGAGGCGGCAAACGGACCGGCAAGGTTCGATGTCTGGAGTGTGGGACCATCTTTGACGATCCCTACCAGGGTTCAAGATGACGCGACCTGGTGAGCACGTGGATTCACCTCCCGCTGGCGTGGTGCCTTTCTGTTCCTGGAGAGCAAAAGTTGTCTTTTGACCCAATGAGAGAGGAGGAAGGCGCATCATGAAAGTCATCATTCGTTCCCCCGGTGGCCAGCTCGAAGAAGTGGTCCTTGAATGTCCCGATCTGACCTGGAACCAGGTGTTTTGTGAGTTGGATCGTATGAGCCGAACGGGACAAGTCCGACTAACGATGAAAGGTCCTGGCCTCTATGCAGTGTCGAGCGCGACCGCGTGCAACTCCCCCGTGTAGCGATCAAGAAAGGAGAAATAAGATGAGGCAACCACTCGTCGCGAAAGAGCCCCGCAGGGAGAAACGTTCTGAACCTATTCAAAGCCCGGAGCCTGATGTGCTCCAGAAGGAACCGGTCCGTAGCCAACCCGTTTCGCCTCCTGATGACAGACAAGCTCGCATCACCGATCGCGCCTATGAACTCTATGCCGAGCGTGGACACCGACAGGGTTATGCGCTTGATGATTGGCTGGAGGCTGAGCGGGAAATCGTCGGTCTCGAATGCAAGGCGTAGAGAGTCCGAGCTGCGAGTCATGTCCGGATAACTAGACGCAAAGGATTCTGAGTTATCGTCCATACCGACTCATGAAAGGTGCCGCTCAGAGGTGATGAGCCTTGTCTTGCAAGAGCCAGGACGAACCCTTAGCATGGTGAGTGAAACGACAGTCCAGCATGTTGGAGCGCGACGAGGGAATTCGTATTATGACGACTACCTCAGAAACCTGTGCCGTCCTACCGGCAGCCGATCTCCAACGGTTGCTCGATACCTTGAGCGCGAAGGGGTATCGAGTGGTCGGGCCCATCGTGCGAGAAGGATCCGTTGTCTGGGAGACGATCAGCTCGGTGTCGGAGCTCCCGATCGGCTGGCGTGATCAACAGGAACCGGGTCGCTACCGGCTGGAACAGACCGGCTCACAGGAAATCTTCGGTGTCGTGCATGGACCGCAATCGCTGAAGCCGTTCGTCTTCGCGCCGCGTGAGCCGCTCTTACAGATCAAGCGGAGCAAGGATGGATTCACCACGAGCCCAACGCTCCCTCAACCGGAAAAGGTGGCTGTCATCGGGGCCCGAGCCTGTGATCTCGCCGGGCTGGTGATTCAAGACCAGATTTTCCTGAACGAGACGTATCGGGATCCCTACTACGCGACCCGTCGAGACGGGCTCTTCGTGGTTGCTGTGAACTGTACACGGTCACTACAAACTTGTTTCTGCGCATCGATGGAGACCGGCCCTCGTGCCAAGCGAGGCTTCGATCTCGCGTTAACCGAAGTGGACGACCGGCTGTTGGTCGAAGCGGGCAGCGAGGCAGGACGCGATCTTCTCTCCAACCTCTCCTTGTCTACGGGTTCAGAACAACTGAGTGCTGAGGCAGTGACGCGTATCGACGCCTGCGCAGGTGGTCAGGTGCGACGGCTCGATCACGCACGCTTGCCGCAAGCTCTCTATGATGCTTACGAAAATCCGCGATGGGATGAGGTGGCAGGGCGGTGCCTTGCCTGCACGAATTGCACAATGGTCTGTCCGACCTGCTTTTTGTCATACAGTGGAGGAGACACCGGACCTCTGCCGTCAGCAAACGGCTCACGCGAGGTTGTGGGATTCCTGTTTTACGCAGG
>JAAUPT010000115.1 GCA_012032965.1 Nitrospira sp. | reverse complement strand
ACCCGGCGCTGGTCAACCTGCCGCTCATCCGAGCCGCAGCCGCCACGACGACGAGCGCCGCCGGTATCATCCACACCAGATGCTGGTCCCAGGTGATCGGAGAGAACAACAAGGCGAGGATCAGGGTCCCTGCGCAATCCCGCCCCCACGTGGGATCTCCCGGCCCTTGAAACGCCCGCCGGCTTGACCATGCGAAGAGTGCAAGCAGACTCAGACCCGCGATCGCGACAATCGCATTTGCGGAGGGAGACGACAGATCCATGACTGGTTGATATCCGGGGTCCACTTGCCGAAGCCGGTGCGTGGGAGGATACGTTACCAGATAACGCAGCATAGTATGCCGGAGAGAGAGGTTGGCCTTCTGCAATTCGTTTTCTTGCCGACCCTCTGCCTGCCGATCCAGGACTGACATCACGGCATTGTTCGTCCATTCAGTGTGATGTTCCAACCAACTCATAGGCCCCATATACAAAACAGGCAGCACGATCCAGATGAGTGTGGCTAGGACCGTGTACGCTGCGACACGCCACTGCCGCTTCCAAAGAAACAGTAGCACGAAGAGCGCAGGGGTGACCTTGAGGACAATGCCGAGCCCGACCAAGGCGGCGCCCAGCCGTTCCCTTCCAACCCATATGGAATAAATCCCCCCAACTAGAATGCCCAGCAATATGAGATGAGGGCCGCCATCGTCGAGATCGTTCAAGATAAATTGCAACGTCAACGCACCTGCCCCTAGGCCAAGCAGTAACCCACCCCACCCTTTCGTGTTCACGGAGCTGCACACCATCCGGCGGAACAGAATGATCGTGATGACCAAACAGCCAATCGCGACGGCATACCGCAAAGCCAGGCTTGGATTTCTGTCGAGAACAAGCAAGGGGGCAAAATAGATGCCGGTGGTCGGCAAATACATGTAGCAGTAATCGTTTGCGTACAGATATTCTCCCGATAGAAAGCGCCGTCCGATCTCTCGATGGATATCGATGTCTCGAAAGTGAAACGATCGCCCAAAGGAGATAATGTACCCGTGCACCATCGCCACAACAACGAGTCCAAGTTTTACCACTCGGGAAAAACGATCCGACCTGACAAACTCTTTCATCTGATCAATCATCAATTGTTATCGCATTCGCGTTAACGACACTGATCCTTGACCCGCAAAACACGTCGCAATGTCTGTCGGAAACTAGAATCAAGCGGCAGGAGAGGCGCTGACCAGAGCGCGTCTACCGGCGAGGTAATACAGGGATCTCTTTTCTGAGCGTTGAGTGAGGCTCCGATTGAGGCATCAGTGATTCCCACTCGTTTGAGGGAAGAGGCACGATCGCTTCGCCACTACTTTCTGCTTCTTTTTCCTTCGCCAGCAGCTCCACTTCTTGAATCAAGGTTTCCATCAATTCTTCCATCGGAACCTTACGAACAAGCTTACCCTTCTTGAACAAAATACCTTTCCCCTCGCCGCCGGCAATCCCGATGTCTGCCTCTTTACCTTCGCCGATTCCATTCACCACACACCCAAGCACCGAAACGTTCAACGGAGTCTTGATATGACCCAGCTTTTTCTCCAATTCGTTCGCCATTCGGACAACATCGATCTCAACGCGCCCGCATGTCGGGCAGGCAATGACATTAATCCCTCGATGACGCAACTCGAGCGATTTTAAAATCTCAAAACCGACTTTGACTTCGTCAACAGGATCAGCGGCCAGCGACACACGTAACGTGTCTCCGATACCTTGCGAAAGCAAGTAGCCAAGACCAATGGAAGACTTTACCGCCCCGGTCATGGCTGTCCCGGCTTCTGTAATTCCAATGTGAAGCGGATAATCCGACTGATGAGCGAAGAGCCAATAGGCATCGATGGCATGATGCACGTCCGACGCTTTCAGTGACACTTTCAGATTGGTAAAGCCCACGTCTTCCAACGCATGCACGGCATTGAGTGCCGACTCTGCCAACGCCTCTGGGGAAGGCCAACCATATTTTTCCAGCAGGTGACGTTCGAGGGACCCTCCGTTCACACCGACTCGAAGGGGAATGCCCCGCTCATTCACAGCCCTGATCACTTCTTCCACCTTCCACCAGGCTCCGATATTGCCGGGGTTGATACGAACACAATCGACAACTTGTGCAGCTTTTAAGGCCAAGCGATGATCGAAGTGGATATCGGCGATCAGCGGCACCGTCATAGCCGCTTTAATTTGCGGAAGAACTTGTGCGGCCTCATCATCTGGAACTGCCACACGAATGAGTTCACAGCCGGCAGCTTCAAGCTGGTGAATCTGTGCGATCGTCCCGACCACATCGCGCGTATCCGTCGAACACATGGATTGTACGGAAACGGGAGCATCGCCGCCAATTTTTACGTTGCCGACAGAGATTTGTTGGGTTTTTCGCCGTGCTATATGCATCTGATGTTGACTGCCATTGTTATGCTGTGAACTACCCTCACTCAGCTACCCTGTTCATCGCCATGAGGAAGATGGCTGCCTAGTGTCGTACCAGCGAATTGGGATTGTACCGCTGGCGCCTTGCCGATCAGTTCCTTCACGCTTTGATAGATCCCCTCGGCAGTCAAGCCGTATCGTTCACGCAAGAGATCTTGGGGCCCCTGTTCGATGTACCGGTCAGGCAAGCCCAAGACCTTGGTCTTTACATCCGTCACACTAGCATCTGACAGGGCTTCCAGCACGGCTGAGCCAAATCCGCCGATCTTGCACCCTTCCTCCACAGTTACAACATACCGTGCTCGCTTGGCAACATCCACGATCAGCTCCTGATCGAGCGGTTTGACAAATCGACCGTTTACGACAGCCGTGGAGATGCCTTCCTTACCGAGCCGCTCAGCCGCCTCGACGGCTTGCCACACGGAGACACCGATCGCAATGATGGCGACATCTGTTCCTGATTTCAGGAGCTCCCCTTTCCCAATCGGGAGCGCCTGAGGAGTCGGATCCATCTTCACGCCAAGACTCACCCCGCGAGGATAGCGCACGGAGATTGGCCCGTTAAATTCCAGGCAGGTTTTCATCATATGCGTCAGTTCGTTTTCATCCTTCGGAGCCATTACCACCATATTGGGAACATGGCGCAGGTAGGCATAGTCGAATGCGCCATGATGGGTCGTCCCATCCTCAGCGACGAGCCCACCACGATCAATACAGAAGGTCACCGGGAGATTCTGGTGGCGACATCGTGCACGACCTGATCATACGCGCGCTGGAGGAACGTCGCATACATCGCGACCACCGGCTTCATTCCCTGTGCTGCCAGCCCCGCTGCAAAACGTCACAGCATGCTGTTCGGCAATACCGACGTCATACAACCGGTCCGGGAACTCCTTTTCAAAAGCCGTCAAGCCCGTACCTTCGCACATCGCCGCCGTAATGGCCACGACGCGCTTATCCTCGCGAGCCAATTGGACCAGCGCATCCATAGCGATCGCCGTGTAGGAGGGGCGTGCTGCTTTCTTCGCCGGTGTGCCCGTCTCCAGAACAAACGGAGGGCAGGCATGGAACCACACGGGGTTCTTCATGGCCGGCTCGTAGCCAAGCCCTTTTTTCGTGATGACGTGAAGCAGGACTGGCCCCTTCATCTTCAACACATTCTCTAGCGTCGGAAGCAGATGTTCAAAGTTGTGACCGTCGATCGGACCACTGTACTGGAAGCCTAATTCTTCAAAGAGCAACCCCGGCAGAATCACACCTTTGGCGAGTTCTTCCGCCCGGCGAGCGAGTTTTGCATGTCGGACCCAATGTGGGGAATCTTGCCCAACAGCTGTCCGGTCTCTTCCCGCATCTTTCCGTAGAACTCGCCCGTGATTGTCCGGCTCAGATACGCGGAAATAGCGCCGACGTTTTTCGAGATCGACATCTGATTGTCGTTTAAGATCACGAGGAAGTCTTTTCCGAGCCCTCCCGCATGATGCAACCCCTCAAGAGTCATTCCCGCCGTCATGGCACCGTCACCCACGACACAGACAACCTTATTCTTCTGCTTCAACTGCTCTCGAGCCTCGACCATGCCGAAGGCAGCCGATACACCGGTACCAGCATGCCCCGCGTTGAACGTATCGTACTCGCTCTCCTCCCGCTTACAAAACCCGCTCAGCCCACCATATTGCCGCAATGTATGAAATTGTTCCCGTCGACCAGTGAGGAGTTTATGCGTATAAGATTGATTGCTCGTATCCCACACAATCTTGTCGTTCGGCGTGTCCAGGAGATACTGTAAGGCGACTGTGAGCTCGACGACACCCAAATTCGAGGCCAGGTGTCCTCCGACATTCGAGACCGCTCCGATAATCTGTTCACGAATCTCCTGGCACAACACCGGAAACCGGTCAGGAGATAACCGCTTGAGATCAGCCGGACTATGGATCGTCTTAAGAATGGACATAGATGGAATCTCCTTCGTTCTTCTTCCGTCAGCACCGTGTCAGTTCCACACGCTAACGGACATCCCCTGCTCGGGCACTGGATTTTCGTGAAGTCTCACACAAGAACTACATGATGTCAAGCGCTTACGTGAGATCCTTACCGTTGAAGTCGCCTCATGTGGAGCCGAGTTTCAAGACACGAGATCGTTCGACCGTTGTGTAGGCCTGACGGGTTACCTAGTAAGGGAAATCAAGCCCGGCGAAGATAGCTCCACCTTCTTTACTAAACCCGTAATCGATTCGTCCCACCACGTTGGGTCTGATGATTCCCCGAAACCCGATGCCCGGCGTGATACGGTAGTCTTTGAAGCTCACATTCTTGAAGGAGTTGAACACCTGCCCCGGTATCGATGAACGGCGCGATCTCGAAGTCCGCTATGACACCGGCAAGGCGCGTCCTCAGGATATGAATGCGCTCCTCAACACTGAACGCAATCAGTTGCTTATCGATATACCGGTCCACGCCAAAACCACGCAGATTGTTTTGTCCTCCTAACGAGCTTTGCTCATAGAACGGAACATCCGTACCCAGCGTCGCTTGCAGTTCCCCACGCACAACCAGAATCGCTCGCTTGGACTCGCTGGCGAACATCTTCTTCACCTCGAGTCCATACCTTGAATAGAGTGGGTCCACACTATTTTTGAAGTTGTAGTTCAGCTCGGCATAGGCAGTGATCGCCGTTCCGTCGGTCGCGGTCTTCCTGTTCCTGCCGATCGACGGCGCGCCCTTCTTCGTCATGGAGTACCTCCAGGGCGAGGACCTTTTCCTCGATCAATTGCCGCAGCCGCAGAGGACGCAGTCGTGGAAGGCGCGGCCGAGCGTGCCAACGAGATCGACTCCTACATCGCCGTGAGCGAGTACTACGGCAGGAAGATGACACAGGCGATGTCGATCGATCCGCAGCGCGTGCATGTCGTGCACAACGGCATTGCGATCGAGGACCTGAACGCCGCCGCGTCGCTGCCGGCGCAGCCGACAATCGGCTACCTGGCGCGCATGACCGAAGGCAAGGGGCTGCACGTGCTGGTCGATGCGTTCATCAAGCTGAAGCAGGATGGTCGCGTGCCGAGCCTGACGCTGAAGGTCGCCGGTGCCCGTATTCGTGAAGACGAGAAGTACGTGAAGCAGCAGCAGGCGAAGAGGAGAGGAAGGGAAAGCCGCTGAAGTCGCATGATGGTTGGGAGGCGTGGAGGGGAGGAGTTATTCCTCCATCCATCGTAGACCGCAGGTCGGGACGCAAGGGAGCCATCAGGCGAGCGCCGGATCGACCGGAGCACGCTGGCCCGGCTCCAGCCTTCGTTCGGTGGGCGGGATTGAGGCTGGAGCCTCTGGGACAGGCGCGTTACCAAGCGGGAGCTTGGTAACGAGAAGGAAGGGGGGCCTTTAGGCCGTGTAGGTGGCGACGGGCGCGCCAAGGACCTCCATCCTCGGCGTGATCCCGAGCCCTGGGGCTGTCGAGGCTTTCATGCGGCCGTTCTCCCGTCTGGGCGCGCCTTCGGCGGTGCTGACGGTGACGTAGCTGTTGAAGTCGGTGGAGGTAAAGAGGAGTTCGGTCGGGGTGCTGTGGGCGAGGTGGGAGATGGCGGCGGTGACGATGTCGCCGCCCCAGGTGTCCTCGATGGTCATGGCGATGCCCAGGGCCGCGCACAGGTCGCGCGCCTGCCGGGCGCGGGTCAGGCCGCCGAACTTGCTGATCTTGATGTTGACCACGTCCATGGCCATGTCCGCATGGCCGCGCAGGAGCAT
>JAAUPT010000114.1 GCA_012032965.1 Nitrospira sp. | reverse complement strand
AATCGCCCGGGTACAAAATCCCCCACACTCCAAGAACAATGACGGCAAGACTCGCCACCACCAACACGGCACCCATAACTGCTTTTCCAAACTTCGCCCAACCCGCTGTATCCTGCTTCCCTGCCCGCCAATACATCACAAAACTCATGAAGGTAATAAGAATCATGAGGTTCGAGACCGTCATTTTGGCTGACATAACACCAAGGACACCGAGCAGCGGGTGATGAGCCCCACCCATTTTTTGGGCTTCTTCGATGCTGGCTACAAGTGAGTGCGGGGTCATCCACACGGCAAGGCACAGCAGCAGGCTGACGAGCATCATCAACATGGCTCGACGATACTTCGCCTCCAGATCCGGGAATCCGATAGGTAATCCCTAACCAGAAATAATAGTTCGATCCAAGGAACAAGACCCCGATCAGCATGGCCTGGATGATGAAGAGCCAGGAGAGAAATCCTCCCATCAGTGTAATGCCCATCTGTTGGTTGTACTGATAGATTTCCCGCATGAGCCAATACCCAGCGAACGGCAAGGCCAAGAGGCCAAATACCCCGATGAAATTTCCGACATACCCCATCCAATCGTAATGCTCCCGATCTTCCTTGCTTTTGACTGATAAGTACCGAACTCCGGCATAGGCTCCACAGATATACCCGCCAAGCACAACGTTGGCGATGAGCCGATGGATGTTGATTGGCCACCACGTCGGATTCCAGGTCGCGGCCCAGGCCCGCTCAAAGGCAGTCCCTTCGGAAAGCACAACCGGGCTGGATTGGAACGTGGCCCAGGCGTTGGGCACAATCATAATGAACAAGGCGAAGAAATTCAGGAGAAACCCGAGAAAGACATGCAACGTTTTTTTCCTGCCGTCCTGCATGGCATCCCACCCATACCAATAAAGATAGAGGGTCGCCGTTTCAAGCAGGAACAACAGGCAGTAGACTAAAAAGGATGGAAAGAAGACATCCGTCAAATAATTCATCAGCTTGGGATAGAACGCCACCAACAGAAACAAGAGAATACCGCCGAACAAGGCGGTCGTGGCATAGGCTGATGTCAGAAGCTTGGTAAACTCCTTGGCGAGCTTGTCATACCGTTTTTCGCCTCCTCGCCAAGCAATGACTTCACAGAGCCACGCGAAGATCGGCACCCCCAAGACGAAGCCGGCAAGCAAGAGATGTAACTGCGCAACGATCCAGACAAGATTCCGACTACCGATCCATGGAATGTCTCGATATTCTGTCGGACCGGCCGCCGTGCCCTCTGCTGCGATGCCGATCGAAGGGAGCGCCAGCCAGGCCGCCGTCAACAAGAGACCTGCAAACCATCCGCCGTGGCTTTTGACGGTTCGGAGAGCTGGTTGAATCGTTTCCTTCTCTTGTCGTATGGCACTCACCACATCACCTCGTAAGTTACGGTTTCGTTTTGGCAGTTGAACCTGCGGTTGTGCCGCCTTCGGCCTTCCCCTTTGCTTTTTGACCTTTTGTGGCCACCTTTTGCTGCTCCATGGCTTCAATTTGTTCCGCAAGTGTCGCAACACGCTGTGCACTGCTGCTCAATGACTCGACCGGTTTAAATACCGGCTCGACCTGTACGTCAGGTTTTTTACAGCATTCATGCGGATGGGGAGTTGTCACTGGAAGTATCGACCAAAACATCAGAGAGAACACGACACCCACGCCAGCCAGCGAGGTCAAGAGCAATCCCTGATCGGTCGGCACACGCATGAGATCCCACCGAGTAATGAGTCCTTGATAACTTTCTGCGGTCGGCTGGCAATCTTCCGATATGCGCCGAATGATTTGTCCGAGAATGGATACGCCAATCAAGGATAGAGCGATTAACACGGCTGAGGAGATCGAGCCCCAGATTGTCAATTCAAGACCGATTCGTTCTGCCACTGGAAGACCCGAATCCGTAATGTGCCGTAAACTCTCCATTTCAGCCATCGAGTGAGAGGCGGTAATCGCGTTATCCGTTATGAAGCTCACGATACCCCAGAGGACCGGGAGGAAGAAGGCTCCAACGAGAGCCGCTCTCCACCAAATGGCAAGTCCAAGTCCATCGGGCGGCTCTTTCCGTAGTCGCTCAAGGAAAAACGTACGACCAACCAGTCCGAGCGCCCAAATATCGACTGGAATCGAGAGCCAGAATAGGATCTCGAGGCCGATCCCTTCACCAAAGTGCGCGCCAAACACGGCCATGAGGATTGGAATCGCAAAGACGGTGACCGGACTGATCAGCAGCATAACAACGGCAAGCCCGAATCTCGCTTCGAAATGCACCAACCCCATCGTCAAGAGAAGCACGGCAAAGACCGATTTCACAACCATGCCAGTCCAGCAGGCGGACCAGAGGATGCTGAAACCTATCTTTGTGGGAGACATCGATTCGCGTTCTTCAACCATAACGAATGGGTACCACCATTAATCCAAGAACTCTCGGTTAATCACTGAGGCAACGGTGAACAGCACAATCATCACCATGATCGCAATCCAGCTGATCAAGGCAATCGGTCGTTTAAAAATATTCCGCTCTGGATCTTTGTCGAAGAACGGAAGTGCCACGAGCAATGCCATAAAGACGGCCGGCAACGCCACTGCTCCCAGAAATTGTCCGAACTCACCCGCAAAAATTTTCAACCGGAGGAGTTGGAAGTAAAAAAGGAAATACCATTCGGGTTCGGGATGGTAGTCCCCAGGGTCAGGTGCGGCTTGGTCCAGTAGGACGACCGGCTCCCAGAGGGCTAATGCGCAGATCCCCACGAAGACGAAGGCCATCCCGACCATATCCTTCCATATTTGACGGGGGAAGAAGTAGTCGGTTTTAGCCCTGATCTCTTCCTTCGTACCACTAAACGGTCCAGCAGGAGCCGCCACCCGAAATAAAAACAGATGGAGCCCGGCTAGAGCCATGAGCGCGGCCGGAAGAATCATCACATGGAGCACGAAAAAGCGACTCAACGTCATCTGGCCTGGAGTCGGACCCCCTTTTAGGAACCTGGCGATAAAGTCCCCGACAACAGGCGTTTTGTCCAAGATTTCAACGCCCACAGTCGTCGCCCAGAACGCCCGTTGATCCCAGGGTAACAGGTACCCTGTAAAGCCAAAGGTGATCACAATACCAAACAAGGCCAAGCCGACAAGCCACAGCAATTCTCTTGGTTTTTTATATGCCCCCCAGAGAAAAACTTGAGACATATGAGCCACGACACACACCACCATCGCGCTGGATCCCCAGAAGTGGTAGCCCAGCAGAAACCAGCCATAATCGACGTCATGGATAATATATTGAGTGCTGTCATACGCATGGTCAGTGGTGGGGACATAGTAAAACATCAGCAGGGTACCCGTCACCGCCTGCATCGCAAAGATAAACAATAGGATTGACCCGAAGACATAGGCCCAACGAGAACCGCCCGGAATCGGTTCATTGAGCATCTTGGCCTGCATTTCCTTGAGTCCGACCCGTTCGTCAAGGAAGGCAACGAGCCTTTCGATCGCGCTAGGCTGATGATCAGGGATTGTTGCAGGGGACGAGTGTTTACTATCCATATCGCTAGATTTCAAACTATCCGCACTTGTGCTTTCGTACCAGCTTTGAACTCCATGTCGATAATCTCAACCTCCCCACCCGCGGAGACCCGCACGGGCAAGGCGTCAAGGGCGCGCGGGGCAGGGCCGTCCAACACGTTTCCTGCCGCGTCGTAGATACTCAAATGGCACGGACAAAGGAACACCGGACCGAGGGCTTTATGGTTTCGCCACTTGTATGCACATCCGAGATGCGGGCATTTACCGGAAAATGCGACGTAGGGAATCTCCTTCTTATTGGTCCAGATGACTGTCCCCTTAGAGTCACGGAATTCTTCATCTTTTCCCTGATAGACTTTCTCGAGAAGCTCGGGAGTCGCGCGCACGACCCAGACGTTCTTCTCCACTTCGTATTCGGGCATGTACACTTCCTTCACCTTTTTCTTGTACTCAAACTGTACCCCGACGTCCTCTTTCTTGATCTGGCTTACGTTTCCCACGTTCAGCCATTGGTTGTCAAAAGCCGCGTACATGGGCTTCATGAGGTAACGAAGAATGGGATAGGCTATGGGCAGTCCGATCAAGAACCCGATGACATGGGTGAAATTCATGAAAAACGTGCGGCGCTTGACGTTCTTTTCGAGATCAGGCAGAGGAACCAACACCTCCCCTGGCGTGACGTGGATATGGTCTTCGAGGTGCGAGATCTCTACTTCGTGCGTTGTGACGTAGTCTTCTCGCTTAAACGGAGGCAACGCCAAATATCTCGCGATGGCGTGCCGAGCTGCACGAGATCTTCCGTAATAGCCTGCACCTGGCCCATCGCAACTTGCCGCTCGCCGTTCCCGTTCATGGACACCACGATGTGACTGATCTCGTGGGAGAGCGGATCAAGCACAACCTTCGAGACTTCGCCGATGTCGAGGTCTGTGCACCGGACCTTGGATTTCAGCTTTGGCTGCAGCATTATTTCTTCTTGATAGGTTTCGGGGTATTCACTGAGGTATTCTTGAAGGTACCCAACCAGGTGGCGAGCGCCAGCATTTCTTTGGGATCCATGAGATCCTTAAACTTGTCTGGCATCACGCCCTTCTTCCATTCCTTATCATACCCCTCAGCCATGAAACTCTTGGGGTCCACAATTTTCTCTTGAATTTCTTCGACCGTCAGCAGCGTGCCGATGTTATCCAGCTCCGGACCCCGTTTCTTTCCACCCTCACCCCTCAGCTTGTGGCAGTTGTAACATTCCTGTAATTGCCATTGCTCCTCGCCCACCTTCATCACATCGCCTGCGGCTCCGCCACCGGCGCCTGCAGGAGGCTTACCCCCAGCCGGAGGTGTCGTAGTGGCAGTTGCAACTTGACTCCCACCCAGACCTTTAAGCCGTTCCTCTAGAGCTTTTACCTGCTCATCAAGAGCCTTGGCACGAGCGATTAACTCGTCCGCCTTGCCCTGCTCCGAGGCAGCTCGTTGTTTTTCCAAAAGTTTGGAAATTTTTTCCCGCTCATCTTCCGGATCAAACTGAGGCAACAGCGACGCGCCGGCAATGCAGACCGTCACGATGAGAATCCAAAATGCGGCGACCGCGAGGAGCGACTTCCCACCGCTCATCATCGCAAGCGGTTTAGCGTCGAGCAGCATAAAGACCATGGCACCGATCATCGCAAAGATGGCCCATAGTAGCTGAAAGTCAGACGGCACTTCTTGTGAACGAGCGAATACCACGACCACCCCACCAACCAACAACGCAATTCCTAATTTCTTAAACACGATCCACCTTCTGGATGGTGATACAGCTTGCCAACGTTGCAATGACTCCTGCTTACTTCACTCCAATCGGAACTGGATTCACCTCCGGCTCACGCACTTTTGAAACGGATGGGCGAAGCGCCACCAGCGCAGCCAGCGTGACAATGACGAGAAAACTGACGGTAATCCCGGTAATCCACCACGCAGAATAGGAAAGCGTCGGAGTAAATGACTCCACCGTGAAGTCCGACACCAGGCTGTAGGCATGGAAGTATTTTTTGAGCAACGACCTCACGGCTCCCATTAACCCCATGATCCACGTGGAGATGAACGCCAAGAAAATCAGGACGAATTGCGCCACAAAATCAATTTTCCCCCACAGAATCGTCCCCTGCTTGATAGTTCGGTTGTAGAGAACATAATTGACGACGGTCACAAACACCAACACAATAATCGCGGAGAGCTTCGCCGGCATCGACGCGAGATAATCCCACCCTTCCGGGAGCTTCAGTTCATCGGGCATATCATTGCCAGTGGCCACGAAACCACTGGGGGTAAGCCACACCGCATCGCTGACGAGCATCACGATAAAACCTATCTTGATGACAGTCCGCGCCGATACGGTCACAGGAACGAATCGACCCAACAGGAACGGTGACAACACCAACGGCAGCAAGAAGGCCAAGGACATCGGATCAGGAATCCAGTAGACGTCCATCACCCACATCGTCACCAACAGCTCGGGCTGCGAGCCGCCCTGTCGGGCGCTGCTCATCTTCTGCCTACCGACCCCGCGGCTCAGCGTCTCGCTCACAGAGTGGTGGATCTCACGCGGTTCTTGGTCGACCATGGCCAAGGGCTCCGGTTCCGATCGGCACCGATGCGAGTGACCTACGACGCTCCGTGCCACCT
>JAAUPT010000113.1 GCA_012032965.1 Nitrospira sp. | reverse complement strand
GGCTGATCGGGCCGTCAAGGAGATGAAACGGGCTGGTGCCACGGGAGGAGTTGTCGCCTTATCAGGCGATATCAAGACATTCGGTGTCCTTCCGGATCGAAAAGGATTTCCTGTCGGGATCAGGCATCCGCGTCAGGAGGGTTCGTTGCGGACGGTAGTCGAGTTGAAGGATGAAGCGATCTCTACGGCTGGAGACTATGAACGATTCTTCGAACGGAATGGCATCCGGTATCATCATATTTTGGACCCGCGGACCTTGCAGCCGGCACGCGCGTGTCAGAGTGTGACGATCGTGGCAAAAGAAGGGACGGTGGCCGACGGATTGGATACAGGTATTTTTGTGTTGGGGCCTGAAGAAGGGATGGCGTTGGTAGAGCGCTTGCCTGATGTCGACGCAATCATCATCGATGATGAAGGAAAGATGACTGTCTCATCAGGACTCCGTGATCGACTGCGCGTGCCATAGGTTGGCTAGAGTGATTACCGAGCCTTCATCAAGTCGTAACTGATCGAAAACCGAACCGGCATCTGGGCACGGTTCAAGGGGCGGGAAAGAGTGATGGGAGGTCCGTTCGTCACATCTTCCACAGCAACTTGATCGAGCGCGGCGTGCCCCGAACTTTTTACAACCCGCACATCGCTCAGCAGCCCATCTTCGTGAAGTATCGCAGTCAGCGCCACTTTCCCTTGTACTCCCTCGGTTCGGAGCATAGCCGGATACCGTTTGTTCAGGTCCTCAATCCACTGTGCCATCAGGACAGCGAGCCATCCGTAATCGGATTTGGCCAACTTGAGTTGGTTTGTGGATGCGAAAGGGGCAACCGTTGGGGACAAAGAGTCAAGAGAGGAATCCGTGGGTGCCTGAGAGTCAGGCGGCGCTGTCGAATGATCGATAGGAGATGTTTCCTGCTTGGGCAAGGTAGCCGAGAGATGTTGCGGAACAATGTCAGGCGGCGGTTCAGTCGATAACGAAGGAGCTGCGCTCGACGGCCTTCGCTCAGTATGGAGGGGTTGATTCTGATAAGATTCCGGATCGGATTCGGCAGTCGCTGCTGGTTCAACCGGCTCTACGATTGGGCGAACAGCCTTCGCTCGTGGAGTAGATTGTCGAAGCGCAGGAGTAGGTGGAGCCGTTGGTTGAGCAGAAGGCGTGGCTTTCACCGACGTCGAGGGCGTCGCGACCACTGCGACGTCCCACTGAAATGGTTCAGTGTGAGCAGCGAGCTGCAGGCGCTGTACGAACAAGATTGCAGCAAAAGCCAGCCCCGCGTGCAACAGGCAGGAAACGAGCCAACTCGCTGCCACGTGGCCTGTTGAACTATTAGGAAGCGATACGGAATGACCCATCACAGTCGAATGACCTCAAGGCTGACTTGCTGAAACCCTAGGCCACGAATTTCATCGACCAGGGCCACAAATTTCTCAAGCAAGGTGACTTTGTCGGCTCGCACGACTACTGCCGACTCGCGAGGTTGAGCACTGAGAGCTGTAGGAAGGCCTCCATCTGGAACCGGCGCATCATTGACAAACAGACTTCCATCAGCAGTCAGCGAGATCACGACTGGAACATCCTTCCGATCTCCCACTTCCTTCGCTTTGGCTAAGTTGACTGGAATCTGCCCGGTGCTGATGAACGTGGCAGTGGTCAGTACAATGACGAGCAGGACCAACATGACATCCACAAGCGGGATGACGTTGATCTGATCAATGTTGCGGTCCATGCTGCACCTTGTATTCAGTCAAGAGCTCGGTGACGCGCCGACGAAGGACATTATTCATCACGACACAGGGAATCGCGACCAGTAGACCAACGGCAGTCGCCTTCAAGGCCAGACTCAAGCCGATCATGATGGTGTTGACTGCCATCGTACCCGATGTTCCCATGGTATGAAAGGTTAACATGATACCAAGGACGGTTCCGAGGAGGCCGATATACGGGGCATTGGCGGCAACGGTGCCGATAATCACAAGCCGCTTCGTCAGGGTGATTTCCAGCAATTGCGCATTGGTGAACTGAGAGAGATTGACTCGTCGGTAGAACAGCCATCGCTCAACGGCAATGGCAACAGACCACAGGCTTAAGGCCAGCAGGAGGCCGATCACCCCGTAATCGATCGCGTTGTTTCAACGCATCCATCGCAACTCCTTACCTGATAGACGTGAGCGTAGTCCGGTGGGCAGGAAGCCAGCGTACCGGTCCATCCATGCCAGATCTCGAGAGAAGCTGTCAATCGGCGCAGTCATGAGGCAGTTCCTGTGTGGCTATGAGCAAGGTGGCTGTTCGGCGGAAAAGAGCACGGTATGGGTGGCGGACACACGAAGTTCGACGGCAGTACCTTCGTGGTAGACGCTGGTTGAACTTTCGCTGCTATGCACGACCTGGCCGGACGGAAGTTGAACCGTATACAAATTTTCTGAGCCTCGGAACTGCCTGGCCACGATTCTGGGTTCGGCGGATTTATTGGGGATGAGGTGAATATCGTCCGGGCGGATCATGACCACGACATGGGCTCCCTCGATGCCATCGATGGTATTGGGAACTCTCCCAGCTCCGTGCACACGACGCCCTGCTGAATCTGTCCGGTGATAAAGTCGGCCTGGCCCACAAAATCAGCCACGAACCACGTTGCCGGGAGATGGTAGATCAGCTCAGGAGAGTCCAACTGTTCGATCTCACCGCGATTCAAGACGGCAATGCGGTCGGCCATGGCGAACGCTTCATCGTGATCGTGGGTGACCAAGATCGTGGTCGTCTTCGTCCGACGAAGGAGGGCATGGGAGGTCCTGCCGCATGCGGCTCGCCATGTCGGGGTCGAGATTGCTGAATGGCTCGTCCAAGAGGAGCAAGACGGGATTTTGCACCAATGCCCGTGAGAGCGCCACCCGTTGCTGTTGTCCGCCAGATAATTCATGTGGATACCGGCGTTCCAGACCTTCCAGGCCGGTCAGTCGCAGCATTTCTTGGACCGAGATGTCCGTTCCGCTCGGGAGAGGTGATGGAGTCCAAAGGCAATATTGTCAGCGACACGCAGGTGCGGAAACAGCGCATATTCTTGAAAGACCATCCCGACACGGCGTTTTTCTGTTGGTACGGTTTCGGAGGATGAGGAGACCAATCGATCGGAGAGAAAGATTTGTCCAGAGCGGACAGGCTCGAAGCCTGCAATCGCTCGTAAGATAGTGGTCTTGCCGCAACCGGATGGTCCGAGGAGACAGAGGATTTCCCCTTCTCGTATGGAAAATGAAATGTTCTGGATTGCAGGTCGGCCTGGGTCATAGGCACAAGATACGGAACGAAGCTCTAAGATAGAAGAGGTTGGTCCGTACAGATCGACTTGACCGTCAGGCGGGTTGGTACCTGTATGGGCTGTGTGTGACGGTGAGTGCACCATGGGGCTATGCCGCCCTCCAATCACGAGAGAGCAACAGGAGCAGGGCTGGTAAGCCGACCAGCACGATCAATAGGGCTGACGGAGCCGCCAGTTGATAATATTCCTCACTCGCTTCCAGCCAGACACGGATCGCCAAGGTGTCGAACCCAACGGGCCTTAACAGCAATGTTGCGGGAAGCTCTTTCATGGTTTGCAGAAAAATAAGGACCCAGGCCACAATGACGCCGTTACGGATCAGCGGCAACGTAACTCGCCTCCAGGTTTCTTGAACTCCTAGCCCCAAGGTACGGGCCACTTCCTCAAGGTTAGGTGTGACCTGTTGGATCGAGGGTTCAAGTGACTGGAGGCCGGCGGGGAGGAAGTGTAGGAGATAGGCGACGATTAATACGAGCACGGTTCCATAGAAGAACGGCATGATTTTCAAAAAGAGAACAAGCACGGCGAGAGCCGCGACCGGCCCCGGCAGCACATAACCTGCATAGGCTGCCTGCAAACAGCCGAGGTTGAGCCAAGTGGGTTTTCGGCTCGCGAGGTACGCAAGAGGCAGTCCAACCAGCACGGCAGCTGTCGCTGCCAGGCTGGATAGTAGGGCGCTGTTCCACACAAACCCAAAGAAACGGGTATCCAGAATCGCTTGAGCTTCTTGGGAGAGGCTCCACATCACCAAAAGAGAGGTAGGGATTCCAAAAGCCAAGCCGACGACAGTGGCCAGGCAGACCGTCAGGAGCCCGGTGTGGAGCCACCGCGCTGAAATTCGTTGCGGGGCACGATAGTGCCCCGTCGTCTGGTAAAACCGGCTCTTACGGCGGAACCAACGTTCGGCCAACAAGAACAGGAGTGCGAGGGCGACCAGCAAGATGCTCAGGATGCTCGCGGCTTGGTTGTCGGATCGGCCGGTCATCTGCTGAAACACGGCGTAGGTCAGTGTTTGATAACGCAGAAGGGAAACGGCGCCGAAATCCGAGACGACATACAGAACCACAAGCGCGACACCGGCGACGATGGAGGGGCGTAACAACGGCAGGGTCACGCTGAGCATCGTACGCAGTTGGGATGCGCCACAGGTGCGGGCCACTTCCTCAAATGAAACGTTGAAGCTCAAGAGTGCACTGCGTGTCAGGAGGTACACGAATGGAAACGTATCGAGGGCCATGACGAGAGTGACTCCCCAAAAACTTTGAGGAGAAAAGATTCGCGCCTGTGGGCCTGCCACGAGTTGCCAAAGCTGCTCCACGGGACCGCCGAATCCCAACAAATAGTTGTATACATAGGCGAGGACATATGTCGGCATGGCCAAGGGAAGCACAAGCGCTACTTCCCAGAGACGGCGGCCGGGGAATTCGAATCGGGTGACCATCCAAGCCGTAGCTACCCCGAGCAGGAGTGTGAGGAGCGCTACAGCGCCGGCCAAGGAAACCGTGTTCAGCAGAAGTTCGGGGACACGGGTTGCCCAGAGACGCTGCCAGACCGCGGGATCAGCCGACAAGGCCAGCGTGGTGACGTAGCCTAACGGCAAAGGATGAGAGCGGCACTGGCGAGTACCGCCAATTGCAGAGCTGAACTAGATGATCGGCGTACGGTAATCACGAGTCTGCTCGCAGGGTTATCGCATTCCGACTTGTTCGATGAGCAGCATCGTGGGTTCTCGTAGCTCGGCGAGCTTGGTCAACGGGACTAACGCCGCGCGGAAACTTTTTCGTTCGGGGAGAACGGGATCGGCCTTCACCTCAGGATGGAGCGGGTATTCCTTATCAAGATCGGCGAACATCTTCTGGCCGGCCTGTGCGACGAGAAATTCCACGAGCAGTTTAGCGTTCTCGATGCGGGGCGTGTGCTTCAGGATGCCGATGCCTGCCACGTTCATGATCGCGCCCATGCCACCCTCCTGCTGGTCCGGCATCAACACCGCAAGCGGAGCGGTCGGCTGGGTGGCGAGATGACGATACACGTAGTAGTGATTCACGATCCCCATGGCGACCTGGCCCTTGGCCACAGCATCTACGATCTGAGAGCTCTTCTGATAGACCTGTGTGCCCGCATTTTCTCGAAGTCCCTGGAGAAACTTCTTGGTGCGGTCATCCCCGACGGTGGCACGGATTACTGAGACGCCGGCCTGCAAGTATTCGCTTCCGGAGTTAGGAATCGCGATCCTGTTTTCCATTTGAGATCGGCCATCTCAAGCAACGACTTAATCTGATCGGGCTTCACCATGGTTGTATTGTAGACAATGATCCAGAACCGACCGGATAACCCCACCCAGCTGTTGTCTGGGGCGCGGAATTGGGACGGGATGGCCCGGTCAATCTCCCGCATACTCAATGGGCGGAGAATTCCCGCTGCACGGGCCAGTTCCAAGCTGCCTGCATCATTGGTAATTAAGAGATCAGCCGGACTCCGGTCTCCCTCAGCCTTGAGCCGGTTGACCAGTTCGGTGGTCCCGGAGGAGAGCAGTTCGACTTGAATACCGGTTTTCGCGGTAAACGCATCAAGGACAGGCTTAATCAATCGTTCAGCCCGTCCGGAGTAGACGATCAGCTTATCGGCGGCCCCAGCCGGAATCGGAGTGATCAACCAGGCAATGGTAAGAAAGCATCCCAGCAACAGGCACAGCCAGGCGTGCGCGTCGAGCCTCCGCTGTTGGCGCGCGCGGGGCCTTGCGGCGTTCGGCAAAGACTTGTCCCAGGTACTCGACAAACTCTGTCAGTAAGCGCTTATCTGCCTCCCATTCTTTTTTCAGTGCGCTGCCGGTGTGACAAAGGCGTCTGACCAGGTCGCGAAAGCGGTCGCGGTCAGCGGAAGGAACCCCC
The DNA here is from genome assembly GCA_012032965.1 of Nitrospira sp. Classification (GTDB taxonomy): domain Bacteria; phylum Nitrospirota; class Nitrospiria; order Nitrospirales; family Nitrospiraceae; genus Nitrospira_D. The sequence goes on along the minus strand of JAAUPT010000113.1, from coordinate 6 downwards.
AGCATT
>JAAUPT010000112.1 GCA_012032965.1 Nitrospira sp. | reverse complement strand
CTCGTCTACGCAAAGAACACAGATCAATTCAAGAAAGTGCGAAATCGGGTTCCGCTCGACGAAGCGCAGGCAAAAATCTACAAGAATCCGGACAATCCCAACGAGACCGATCCGACCAAGAGGTGGCGCGGGCTACCGATGACCGCGCAGGGGTATCGACCGAATCAGATGTATGAAATCGAGACTCCGACTGGCAAGAAGGTTAAGCCGCCAGAAGGTCGCTGTTGGTCCACCATCGAAAGCGAATTCCTGAAATTGAAGGCTGCAGGTCGCATCTACTTCGGAAAGAACGGCTCGTCTCAGCCGAATGTGATTCGTTACCTTTCCGAAGTTGAAGGTTTTGTGCCCTGGACTTGGTGGCCTCATGACGAAGTAGGACATACCGACGAGGCCAAGAAAGAGATTCAATGGAGTTCCCAGAGTTTTGTGGACACTGGATTCAATGTCCCGTCACTGTAGCTTCGAACTCCTGAGGACTGACGCCACCAAGATGCTGATGTCTTCGTTTTCGATTGTAAAACGATTCGATGTAATCTGAGACGTCGTTCGTCGCAACCTCGCGGTTTCTGTAAATGCGTTTCTTGATACGTTCCTTCTTCAAGCTGCTAAAAAACGACTCAGCAACCGCATTATCCCAACAGTTGCCTCGCCGGCTCATGCTGGGTTTCAAATTGTTGCTGAGACAGAATCGTCGCCAGTCGTCGCTGCCATATTGGCTTCCCTGATCTGAGTGAATGATAGTTTCATTCGGACGGCGTTCTTTCACGGCCATCATGATCGCGTCCAGGGCAAGATCACGGTGAATGGTCGAATGCGTCGCCCAGCCGACAATCCTTCGGGAGAACAGATCCATGACGATCGCCAGGTAAAGCCATCCTTCCCACGTTCGGATGTACGTGATATCTGATACCCATATCCGATTGGGCTTGGAAACCTCAAACTTGCGTTTGACCAGATCCGGAATCAGCTCGAAGGGCTTGCCTGCGACGTAACGCCGAGTTCGGTAGCCTGCCTTTGCACGAATATTGTTCTCACGCATCAGTCGTGCGACGCGGTGCTTGCTGCAGGTTTCCCCTGCTTCGCGTAGATCCAGAAAGACACGAGGTGCCCCGTAGACGCCTTGGCTTGCCGCAAAAGAAGCGCGAATCAATCTCAATAGGCGCTTGTCTTCAATCGCGCGGTCGGACTCTGGCTTTTCAACCAGTCGTAATAACCGCTGCGTGCGACGCCCAATAGTCGACACATCATTTGGGTGTTGTATTCGTGTTCATTAGCCTTGATGAACTCGTATTTTCGACGAACACGACCTTCGTTGATCTTCTTGGACACTCTATGACCCCCTGCATACGGGACTAATAAGCTATAGTGTCCACGAAATCCTGGGAACTCCACTCCTGGGTGTTAACCGGTCACATGGTTTACACCTTGTTCCGGACACATGGTTAACAGTTTGTCCGGCATGAACGGTGAGGGACCGGGTTCTACCCGGTCCCTTTCTTGATCGAAGTATCCCAGATCATACTCCAGGAAGCTGACCAGCCAGATCTGGTCGTCGACCTCGCGTATGCCAATGGTTTGGCCGGCGAACACGGAACTGAGGTTAATCTTGCGTCGGCCAATGCAGATGCGGCCGCAGCGGGTTACCCGGACGGCGCGGTCGTGATACGGGTATTCAGGCTCGCCCGGTCGCTCGTAGATTCTGGGTGAAGGTGTATAGAGATCACCGGGGCAGGCACCGCCGAGCGCTTGATGCGGGCGCTCATGGTTGTAAACCCCGATGAAGTCATCGAAGCGTTCCTGCTGTTGCAGGAAGTTGAAGGCGGCGGGCTTGGTGGCTTCCTTTTTCAAGGTCAGGTGCATGCGTTCGTGGCGGCCGTTCTGTTCCGGATGCCCGGGCTTGATGCGTTGGAGCTGAATGCCAAGGCGTAACCACCAGACAGAGAGCTTCGTCAGGCCGAACAGGGCATTGCCCGAGGCGAAGGGCACGCCGTTGTCAGTACGGATCGCGTGTGGCAGGCCGAAGTCCTTGAAAGCGCGTTCAAAAATGGAGAACGCGAAGTCGGAACGCGTGGACGGGAGACCCTCACAAGTGATGAGGTATCGGGAGCGGTAGTCGCTGATGGTGAGCGGATAACAGTACTCGTGATTACCGAGCATGAACTCGCCCTTGTAATCGGCACACCAGAGGCCGTTCGGTGAGTTGGCGCCGATCAGCGTTGTGCCCTGGGCCTTGTGGCGCCGCCTTTTCTTCGGAGTGACCAGGCCATTGCGATCGAGCGCGGCATGTACGGTGCTGATCGCCGGTGGCTTGAGCATGCGGTATTGACGCAGCAATTTGTCGCGGATCTTGCGCGCACCCCAGGTCGGGTGTTGCTTCTTGATCCCGAGGATCGTGCGCTCGATCTGGAAGGGCAGTTTGTTGGCTTGTCGGTAAGGTGCCCGGCTGCGGTCATTGAGGCCATCCAGGCCACTGTCTTTGTAGCGATCGAAGATCTTGTAGCCGGTGACCCGGGAGATGCCGAACTCACGGCACAGCGGTGCCATCTTCTCGCCCTCAAGGAGCCTGGCTATGAAACGAAGTCTCTCATCCATCGGTTTACACTCATTCCACGGCATCTGGGCTCTCCCCAAATGCGTCTATGTGTAAACCATGTGTCCGGAACAGTCTGTAAGCTATGTGTCGAGTAGCTCACTTGTTCGGCCCGGACGCGCTTAAATCCAGCGTTTTTCCGGGCCGAACTCGTTTCTGGCTGGCGATTTGCAGGATTCCCGCGAGATCGCCGTGCAGGTCGATTTGGAGGTCATTCCGCCCCGGTACGGGTGTGAGTACGATTTTCCCAATCAGCGCGCGCAGATGTCCTGCCGCTTCAGCCCTGCAGTCGCTCCGCTCGAGTGTCTGCCGGAGATTCTCGACTTGTTGGCGGTAGCGGTGCGCCATGGTTGGGTGTACCAGCGGCTTGAGCGGCGGCTTATCCTGATGCTGTGATTCTTCGGCTTCCAGCTCTTCCATTCGATCTGCGATGTATTTCGATTCTTCCCTGATCATCCTGGGGTCGATATCGTTGTAGATGGACTGAATGACCTGTTCACGACGTTTCTTGAGGCGTTGCAACTCGGCTGCCCTTGTGACGTGCCCCAGTTTTCGCGCTCACCAAGATAAGGTGAGATGATGAAACTGGAGGGACGACAATGGCAAGAAGAAGCTTTAGCCGGGAGTTCAAATTAGAGGCGGTTCGGCTGGTCAGTGAGCGCGGCATGACGGTTGCTCAGGCGGCTCGCGATCTCGATATTCATGACAACGTTCTGCGTCGTTGGATCCGGCAATACCGGGATGATCCAGCGCATGCGTTTCCTGGTGCCGGTCAGATGAAGCCTGAGCAGGCTGAGATCACACAGCTGAAGAAGGAAGTGCGCAAACTGAAGGCAGAGCGCGACATACTAAAAAAAAGCGTCGGCATTCTTCGCGAGGGAATCGAATTGAAGTTCGAGTTCGTTGCGAAGCATCGGGGAGCTTGGCCGGTGACGTGGATCTGCGAGGTGCTCGATGTCTCGCCAAGTGGCTTCTACAGCTGGCGCAGTCGGCTGCCGAGCCGGCGCAAACTGTACGATGAGGAATTGATCCGGGATATCCGCCGCAGCTTCTGCGACAGCGGTGAGACTTACGGTGTTCGACGCATCTGGCCTGATCTGCAGGACTGGGGTCACGACGTCGGCCGTGAGCGCGTGGCTCGTCTGGTGCGGGCTCTGAAGCTTGTCGCTCAGTTGAAACGCCGAAAGCGGCCGGTGGATCAAGGTCAACGCCTGCAAAGCGCGATCGCACCGAACATACTGGATCGGGAGTTTACGGCGACAGCGCCGAATCAGAAATGGGTAGCTGACTTTAGTGTGCCGCAGCAAGCGGCGTAGGAGATGAGGGTAGGTCCCTCGCAATCGGCTTGCAGGAGCAGATTGCAAACCACCGCAAGCGGCTTGGGTCAAAAGCCCCGGTCGTGAGCGTTGCGGAAAAGGTGCCATTTAGGCATCAGGTGCGAACCGAAGAAGGCGAACAACCGTGAACTGTCGTTCAAGTGTCGAAAGTACTGAGATGACGTCGAAACCGGGTCTTGATGTTACCCCGGGATTAGCATGGCGGGTTCCTGTTTATTGGCCATGCGGCGTCCGGCATAGAGGCAGCGCGAGCTCGGTTCAGGCTCTTACGTTGAACTGCGGGAACCTTCGATCGCGATGTAAAGGGAAAGGCACAAGCATAATTTGCGAGGCCGACAATACCGACGCGCGATCAAGGGGCGGAGCGACTCGTAGTAGTGATGAAGTCATTGTAATGATGATGGAGCGAAGGGGTCGCGTCGTCGAGTCAGGCGTTTGTGTCAACCGCAATAGCGGGAGGAGCATGAGCAAATGACAAAGCCGTTCGTCATTCCAAAACAACTTGTCTGGGATGCATTCCAGCGGGTCAAAGCGAATGGCGGCAGTGCTGGAGTAGATAAGGAATCGATTGAGCAGTTCGAAAGCAAGCTCAAGGACAACCTGTACAAGCTTTGGAATCGAATGGCTTCTGGCTGCTACTTTCCGCCGCCGGTCAAAGCCGTACCGATCCCGAAGAAAAGCGGGGGAACAAGGGTCCTGGGCGTGCCGACAGTTGCAGATCGAGTGGCACAGACAGTGGTCAAAATGGTTCTCGAGCCAAGGCTTGAGCCAGTCTTCGATCGAAACTCATACGGTTACCGACCGGGGCGTTCCGCTCTGGACGCGGTAGCACTGGTGAGGCGACGGTGCTGGGAATATGACTGGGTGGTCGAGTTCGACATCAAGGGTCTGTTCGACAATATTGATCATGAGCTGTTGATGCGAGCGGTGCGAAAACACTGTAGCGACCGATGGGTTCTCTTGTATCTCGAAAGATGGCTGAGGGCGCCCATGGAAGTCGAGCGGGGACAGCCGGTGATGCGCGAACGAGGTATCCCGCAAGGGGGCGTCGTGAGTCCGCTGCTGGCAAACCTGTTTCTGCACTATGCTCTGGATGCGTGGCTACGGCGCCATATGCGCAGCGTTCGATTTTGTCGTTACGCTGACGACGGCGTTATCCACTGCAAGAGTGAGGTGCAGGCCAAGCTGGTGTTGAAGAAACTTGCGATGCGGCTCGGCGAGTGCGGACTTGAGCTACACCCGGAGAAGACGAGAATCGTTTACTGTCAGGATGTAAATCGGCAGGAAAAGTATCCCGTCATCCAGTTCACCTTTCTCGGCTACACCTTTCGACCGCGTAAAGCGGTGGACAAGTACGGTCGGGTCTACGTGAACTTCTCCCCGGCTGTCAGTCGTGAGGCGATGAAGGCCATGTGCCAAACTGTCCGCGGCTGGCATTTGCAGCTGAAGTGCGACAAGGACCTGAGCGATCTTGCAAAAATGTTCGGGCCAATCCTGCGCGGGTGGTCGAACTATTATGGTCGATTCTATGCCTCAGCGATGAGGCCACTTTGGCGCAGTGTGAACGCGTATCTGGTGCGTTGGATGCAACGCAAGTACAAACGTCTGGCGCGCGGAGTAACCCGCGCGTCCAGGGCGCTTGGCCGGCTTGCTGAACGTGCGCCACACTCGTTCGTGCACTGGGAACAAGGAATAATCCCGGCGGCTCGATGATGGGAGCCGGATGAGCTGAGAGGTTCACGTCCGGTTCTGCGAGGGGCTGGGGCTGAAATGCCCCGGCCTACTCACCCATATATCCGGACCTGGGAGGGCTGGCTCTATCTCGCGATCGTCATGGATCTATTCTCGAGGTAGATCGTCGGGTGGGCGACTCGTTCGACCATGCATAAAGAGCTCGTGCTCGACGCAGTCATGAAAGCGATCAAGACGCGTCGACCCAAAAACACGATCATTCACTCGGACCAAGGCAGCCAATATGGCAGTGACGATTGGCGGCGTTTTTGTCGCAGCAACAAACTCGAACCCAGTATGAGCCGCCGCGGCAACTGCTGGGACAATGCTGTCGCCGAGTCGTTCTTCAGTAGCTTGAAGAAGGAACGCATCAAGAAGCGCATTTACAACAACCGTAAGATCGCAACCGCGGACGTCTCAGATTACATTGAGTCGTTCTATAATCGAATGCGGCGGCATCAGCACATTGGCGGAGTTAGCCCAGATGCGTTTGAAGCTACCACTAGAAAACAGTGAATCTGCTGTCCACAAAAAGCTGGGAACTCCACTCTCCAAGTATCTTAAAATAGGCGGGTCATAGGT
>JAAUPT010000111.1 GCA_012032965.1 Nitrospira sp. | reverse complement strand
CTCCCTATGCTCCGAAGCCCGAAAGCTCGTAGCCCCCCTTCCACAGAGATATCTCGTGACACCGGGTAAGATGCCTGAATGTCCGTGGTATTACGAATCTGATTTGCTCGAAAGCCCTGGATGCCGGCCACCAGGCCATCGTCTGATCGTATCTCTCTCACCCCCCCTGCCAGAAAGCTGCTCTGCTCCGGCGTATATCGCAAGTTCTCTCTAATGCTTAACCTCGCGCCTCTGATATACCGTTCAGCCCAGGGATCCAATCTAACCTGGGCATTGAGCCTCGTCTGGAAAAAACTGCGGTCCGTATTTTCCACAAAGGTAGTGTACAATCCCGTCACCTTCACATCCGCATCCATATCTCGTGACTTATGCAATAGATCTAGACCCGCTCCCACAGTCGCCGCAAAATCTTCGGGCTGCACCCCTGGGGCCAATAACTGCTTCGGCCTGCGGAACACGTTGGTGTCGTACCATGACCGCACGATCGCCGACGGAACTATTGTCGTCTCCGCCTGGATCGACGACGGCGACAAGGTCTCAAAGACGAGCACCACAGCAACCACAAACCTGAACAACCGTCCGATCTCAACACACTTAGAAAACCATAATGGGATCACCGAAACTCCTTTTTAGGGATGGCTGTCCACACATGGAGGTTCGTGGCACAACCGAGCCACCCGCCTTACCATCTGCATGAGGTTTGGAAAAACAAAAGTCAGCGGCTTCTCAGGCGTTCTACATGATTCCGTCACGGGACAACGACCGTATCGCCGGATGCCAGCACGATGTTGCCTGGTTCACCACGCCCACTGACGAGATCATCATAGCGGAGAGGAATGTGGATTTCCTGACGTTTGTGACCGGGGCTTTCAATCACCCGCACAACTTGCAACCGATTTTTGCTCGCATAGTTTGTGAAGCCTCCAGCCATCGAAATAGCCTGGAGCACCGTAACATACGATTTGAGCTGATACTTGCCAGGTTTCGCGACTTCACCTAAGACAAATACCGAATAACTATTGAGCTCTTTGACGTTTACCGACACTGAAGGATTCTGGATATAGCCTTTAAGACGCTCGGTAATCTGCGCGGCAAGTGCCTCTGCGGTCAAACCCGCCGCCTGAACATCTCCGATAATCGGCATGGAAACGTATCCATCTGGTCGTATGAGAGTGATCCTTGACAAGTCCGGATTTTTCCATACATTGATCTCAATCTGGTCCTCAGAACCCAACAGGAATTCTGTGGGAACGTCGGATGCTTTATATTCTCTAGATGTCACTGGCCCGAGACAGCCAATCTGGGCCATAATGGAGCACAGCACAAGCCCAATCGACAAAGTCCTTGGCACGAGCAAATTCCGTTTGGCTATCCCTCTCCATCGCGCGTAGTCGTCCACAGCAATCCTTTCCGGTATCCCCTACCGACCAGGGAAGACCACCATTGATTCGCTTGGCACCACGAGTGTATCACCGGGCTTCAGTTCGAAATTATCACTGATTCCGCTGCGAAGCACGATATCGTCGTAGCTGGCAGTAAACCTTCTCAGGCCTGGCGCAGTCTCGGTAAAACGAAATATAACGATCTGATTTCTCGCCGCCGTGTCCTTAAATCCACCGGCAATGGTAATCCCCTGCAACAGCGTGGTTTTGCTCTTTAATGGGTACTTACCAGGATGAGCAACTTTCGCCAAGCAGGAAGATATTGGAGCTATTGACTTCTTTCACGGTCACGGCAACGACCGGGTTTTGGACATATTCCTTGAGCTTGTTGGGTCATTTCCTCGGCCAATTGGGTTGGCGTTTTCCCTACCGCCACCATGTCACGAATGATGGGCATTGAGAATCTTCCATCAGGACGTACTTGCACTTGCCTCGACAGGTCTGGATTCCTCCATACGGTAATATCCAGCACATCTTCGGCTCCAATTACATATTCGCTGCTAACTGCATTCGATAGCTTATCCATCATCACCTGACTCACTGCTTTCTCGGTCTGCGCTGTCGCGGCAGGCAATGCAGAAGCATCTGTCGATGCTTTACCGGCAGCAAGCTTAACCGAACCAGATTCACAAAATCCGAGGCTCGAGCTTATCGCCAGCTGCAGTGAGATGACTAACAGCCACAGAGGGTATTTCATAACTTCGATTCCTTCTATTAAAGCACCCGCTTGTTGCATTGGCGTACATCCGTACCACCCTACGTTCAGATAATACACACCTTCCGAGAGGTTCCATCTGTACATTCAAAGGTTAGAACATTGGGGCATTCAAGGAGAAGTCGTAATATCTAATCTATCTTGCCGAATGCGGCCGAGACCTCTGGCTTAGTTATTTTATCAGATATTCAAATTGTAGCCACTTCCCTGCTCCGATTGCTCTAACCCCTCACCTGATCATTCAAAGTCAAGACTTAGCCATATCATGCACTCCGTTCTACTTTATGCTGATATGTCAGCACACCGGCATGGTAGGTTTCGTCATCATAAAGTGACACTAGATCAGTAGGGATGGGCGAGAGATCATGAGCCCTCAAATAATCCCTCATGGTAGTTCCAGTGCACTCTTCATCTACCCGAGGAGCCCCCTTCCTCCCTACCACATCTTCAAGGTGCACAACTCGAAAGTCGATACTGAACCGCGTCTTACCTGAAGTGTTCGGTACGCTTGAGTGCATCTGTGCGCCAGAAAATAGAATAACGCCTCCAGCCGGTACAATGAGCCGAATCTGAGGATTAAGCTCAAGCGACTCAGTAGGCTTCGGTAAAGGCCTGGGATCTTCTTTTAAGAACTTAGCAACGTGTGCGCCTCGATTTTGCTGATTCCACACATAGTAATTATACCCCTTGGAACTATTCTTGACCGGAACGTTCCAATACTGCGGGTGGAAGGCCATGGCATTATCCGATTCAATGTCATAGATCGGGATCCACCAATTGATCTGACAAGGGGGAGCGGAATACCAGGTATCTCTATGTGGATGCCAGGCATACGCTATTCCCGTCGTTAGATAATTATCGCTGGTGGAACTTCGCATCTTCGGCACATCAAAATATGTCTTCTCAAGGTCACAACCCATCTCGCCGAAAATGTCGCGCATGAGCACTTTCGATTCGGAATGATGAATGAAATTTGGCTTCAACTTCCCAAGGAGATCGGCGTACTGCTCAACGGGAAGATGCCGTTGCGCGGTCTCGGGGTCATACGGGGAAAAAGCTTCCTTGATCAATTTCCTCGCAAATTCGATAAACGCGAGAGTGCTTTTCCGTGGAGAGTAGACAAGCAGCTGACCTTGATATAACTCTTCGCGGCGTCTTTCGTCCGAGAATGGAGGGTCATAATAGATCGTGTTCATGGTCTCTTCTCCATTAATTAATTCCCGGCCTCTGACATTCCTTCAATAATCCAACTTCGCAAAGCGCTTCGGCTGCGGATTGAATTTTTCCGAACGGAAGATCAGCGCGTTCTGCTATATCAAGCAGTGTATGGTGTCCATCGGATGCGTTCAAGACCCAAAAGAGAGCTAATTCCGTCCATTGTTTTTCTTGTTGACCCGCAACGGCACGATAGAGCCCCCGCCTTCCCAACTGTGGTTCGCATTTCGGGTTTTGATTCATGTAGGCTCGGTTCGCTTCCAGTAGCTCAAACACCTCGAGACATCGGCTATACGACCGAAACAGGGACTCGTCTTTGACAAAGTCCAAATTGTCCGCAGAGGAATGGTACTCCGGATATTGACCATGCGGCGTCCGCATGAAACATCCAACGGGGGAGATCAAATCCCGGAGAACAATATTGCCGTTCATCATACCCATAAGGGAAAAAGGCAATGATGGTAGAGGGTTCGCCTGAATGCCGTAGCACATGCGCCATCGCCCGGTCGATCTCCGCATTGCCTTGACGACTCTTCTTGTAGGTAATGTTCCCCGCATCGCCTACCCCGGTCAAGACAAGCCCGTGCTTAATGCAAGGCACCAGCTGTTCGTTTTGAGCCAGCCAGGTAATCGATCCAATCGTTCCTGGAATGAAGAGAAAGCGGTATGAATATCGTCTTGGTCGAGTCGCCATGGCTTCTGCGAGCTTCACCGCCACGGAAATGCCCGACAAATTATCGTTGCATATAGAAGGATGACACACATGACATGAGATGAGAATTTCATCAGAACTTTCACCTGGCAAATAGGACTCGCCATACGTGAGGGATCCAGGCTGAAGACTCGAATCGATGACGACATCATACTCGGTATCGGACAGCCGTTCGAGATCAGTGTGTCGAAGACAAAAACCCCAGTTGTCCTTGTAATAGGAAGTTCGATAAGGAATCCACTCAGGATGGTCCGGCAGCGTAAACAAATGGGGCCTGAGTTCCCCCAGTGACATTTTTCCCCTAACAGGCAAACTGTAGCTCATCAGATGTAAATTGTTCGCTTTGAAATCGATGACTCGCTTCCCTTCGTGGTTCATGACATAGGCATCCGTTACGTTCCACTCCAACGGAACCGTCCAATCAAACACCTTTGTCCCACTAGGAACCTCTCGCATTTCAAGGGGAATCCGCTTTTGGATCAAACGAAGAGTTTCCCTGACGCCTTCACCGGTAATACTCCTGCATATCGGATAGAGTTCCTCCATCAAATCGAGCATGGAACTACCCAAACTGTCACGCTTCAACGCTTCCACGAGATCATCCAGCTCACTAACCCTTTAAGCGGAACGAGGGCCACATTCGATCTTTCTCGGATACGATCGAGATAGGCCCAGGCCACTTGATATTCAATCCCGGGTCGTCCCATCGAATTCCCTGAGCACTGGAAGCCGCATAAAACTCGGACATATGGTAGGAAACCTCGCTACCATCGTCTAGGGTAAGAAATCCATGAGCAAACTGTTTTGGAATATACACAGCACGGCGATTGTCTGCCGTCAGTGTTATACCAACATGTTGACCATACGTAGACGATGTCGGACGTAAGTCGATGATGACGTCATAAATCGCTCCAATTGTACAGCAGACTAACTTCACCTCTTCGTTCGGAGCGGCTTGATAATGCATCCCCCGCATAGTTCCTCGGCGGGCATTGACCGAAACGCTTGATTGCACCCATGTGGCGGTAAGTCCATGCGTTTCGAACTCTTTTTGACACCAGGTCCTCGCGAACATTCCCCGCTCATCTCGTATCGGCTCAGGATCGATGAGGAACACACCCTTGAGGGCCGTTTCTGTGAAAATCATGAATACACTTGTACCTCAGGAATCGGAACCACAAACCTCCCACCCCACTCCCGAATGTAGCTCATCTGTTGCATGACTTCTTGTCGAATATTCCAGGGCAAAATCAGGAGATAGTCGGGACGTGTGTCTCGCACTCGATCCGGCTCATAAATCGGGATGTGCACGCCCGGAAGAAAGTGCCCTTGCTTATGTGGACTCCGGTCTACCGTGTAGTCAAGAAGGTCTGTCCGAACCCCACAATAATTGAGCAACGTATTCCCCTTGGCTGGTGCGCCATAACCCACAACCCGCTTGCCCTCCTGCTTGGCCGTAATGAGAAAGGACAGCAATTTTCTCTTCGTCGCCTCAACTTGCAGACCAAACGACAGATAGTGATTTAGCTGACCAAAGCCAACGGCGTTTTCTCGTGACTTCAGTTCCTCCGCTCGCACCTGTACAGACTTAGAAGTATCATCATTGTGACAAGCATAGATTCGCAGAGACCCACCATGAGTCGATAGCTCCTCAACATCAAACAGTTTCATTCCATGGCGAGCAAATACCTGCTCAACCGCCAAGAAAGAAAAATAGGAAAAATGTTCGTGATAGATGGTATCAAACTGGTTCAACTGCATCAGCTGAACCAGATGAGGAAATTCCATGGTGATCAGGCCGGTTGGCTTCAGTAGGAGTTTGAGCCCCTTCACAAAATCGTTCAAATCAGGAACGTGCGCCAGCACGTTGTTCCCAATGATTAGATCAGCCTTCCATCCTTCTGCAATCAAGTCGAGTGCCGTCTTTTCTCCGAAGAACGCAATCTTAGTATCAATCTCTTTCTTTTTCGCAGCCTCGGCCACATTCGCGGCGGGTTCGACACCCAATACAGGAATGCCACGTGTCACGAAGTTTGCAAAAGATATCCGTCATTACTGGCAATCTCCACCACCCTGGAGCCATGATCCAGCCTAAATCGATCCACGATCATGTCGACATATGCTCGAGCGTGACCCACCCATGAGTCTGAGAATGATGAAAATAC
>JAAUPT010000110.1 GCA_012032965.1 Nitrospira sp. | reverse complement strand
ATGTAGGAGTTCCCGGAGGACGACGGCCGTAAACGGTACTAATTCTGATTCTGGCCTCGGACAGCCAGGTGGACGAAAAGGGGACCCATGGGACGTGAGCTAAACATCATTAGCGATGGCAGTGACGATGCCTGCACCTACATGTGGGCCTGTGCCATATGCGATGAGAATGAACGGTGCCAAAAGGACAAGGAAGGGCATAGCCGTTGGTTGGTCGCGAAGCGGATGGAACGGATTGAGTATAAAGTGCTGATCATGAGCAATAAGGGCGGCGTAGGAAAGAGTACCTGTACGACGAATATTGCCGTCAGTCTTGCGCTCAAGGGGTGGCACGTGGGCATCTGTGACATGGATATTCATGGTCCCAACATTCCGAAAATGGTCGGCGCTGAAGGGCAGAAGCTCAAGATCAGCACCTCAGGCGGGATCATTCCGTTCCAAGCCTATAACTTAAAGATCGCCTCGATGTCGTTTCTTTTGCAGAACTCCGATGATCCCATCATCTGGCGGGATGCCTACAAGTATGAATTCATCAACCAACTGCTGGGCGGAGTCGATTGGCAGGATCTGAATTTTCTCCTCATTGATCTTCCGCCGGGGACCGGCAACGAATCGGTCACGACCATCGACTTGCTCGGCAATGTCAGCGGTGCGGTCATCGTCACAACCCCACAAGAGGTGGCCCTTCTTGATTCGCGGAAGTCAGTCACATTTTGCAAAGACAGCGAAGTGCCGATCATCGGCATTGTCGAGAATATGAGCGGATTGGACTGTCCCCACTGCCACCGCGAGATTGAGGTGTTTCGGAAGGGTGGCGGGGAGGCCTCCGCGGTCGATATGGGAGTCCCGTTTTTGGGACGAATCCCCCTCGACCCCGATGTCGTGACACAATCAGACGCTGGTGAGCCGTTCGCCATGTTCAACTCGGATACCGCGACGGCGGAAGCCTACCACCGGATCGCGAATCAAGTCGAAACATTCTGCAAGAAGAGCGGATCATTGCTGAAAGTTGGGCGACCCACTGCCGGGCCGATCAAGGGAGTGAGTTTGTGAAAGCTGCCGATGCCATGACCGGATTGACCCAACTCCACGAGGCGCAGCACGTGGTGCTCGATGCCGCGACGGTATTGGGCGTGGAGAAGGTTTCGATCCTTGAGGTCCTGGGGCGTGTGTTGGCTGAAGACATCGTTGCGAACCGAGACAATCCTCCGTGGGACAATTCAGCGATGGATGGGTTTGCCGTCAGGTGGGAGGATATAAAGCAGGAGCACCCGATCCAGAAACCGGTGTCCCTTGCGGTGATCGAGGATGTTCCCGCCGGGACGATGCCGTCGAAGGAGGTGAGCTCTGGTCAAGCAATCCGTATCATGACTGGTGCGCCGATTCCTCGCGGGGCTGATACCGTGCTGAAGGTTGAAGACACCGACCATTCGCCTGATTCCGTCCGTGTATTGAAGGCTGAACCCAAGGGGGCCAACATCAGGCCACAAGGTGAGGATGTCAAAGAAGGGGATTGTATTATCGCCAGCGGGACCAGAATGCGTCCCAGTGAGGCTGGGATGTTGGCGATTTTGGCGAAGTCATTCGTGTTCGTGTACCAGCGGCCGCGCGTGGCGATCCTTTCGACGGGTGATGAGTTGGCGGACCTGGACGAACGGTACAGTGAGGAGAAGATCATCAATTCGAACAGCTACGGGATTGCTGCGGCAGTTCAGGAAGCCGGGGGCATTCCATTGTTGCTCGGCATCGCTCGTGACACCCCTGCAGCGCTCAAGGAAAAGATCGCACATGGATTGAACGCAGACATTCTTGTCTTGTCTGGTGGCGTCTCGATGGGTGATTACGACTTCACGAAGGCCGTCTTTCGTGAACTCGGCGCCGAGATGAATTTTTGGAAACTTGCCATCCGGCCCGGTCAGCCACTGGCGTTCGGGAAGATTCAGAACACACTCGCATTTGGTCTTCCGGGCAATCCGGTTTCGTCGATGGTGACTTTTGAGCAGTTGGTGCGCCCCGCATTGCTGAAAATGAGCGGCTGTCGAAGCTATGGACGCCCGGTTGTGCAGGCGGTATTTCAGGAAACGTTTTCAAAACGTGGCGATCGGCGGCATTTTTTGCGAGGTATTCTCACTCGAGAAGAAGGTGTCTTCAAGGTCCGTACGACTGGTGACCAAGGGTCCGGGATTCTTACGTCGATGGTGAAAGCCAACTGTCTCATCGATGTGCCTGTCACCGTCGAGTGCGTGAAGCCTGGTGATGAAGTTGCGGTTCAGCTGTTGACCGGCGAGGCATGGCCTACCGCGACTGAGCTGGGGCAGGCCGGTTCGCACCGCCTCTCTTGTTGTTAGAAAGGACGATTACTAGTCGTTGTTGGCGACGTCGACGAGGTGAAAAACTCTTACTGCCTCGCGATGACTAGGTTGATCGATGATGTAGTCTTATGTCTGTCCCTATCGTTTCCTTTATCGGTCGTTCGAACAGTGGCAAGACGACCTTGATCGAACGCGTGATTCCGGAGCTGGTCAAGGCCGGATACCGTGTGGCCACCGTCAAGCATGCGGGGCATGGCTTCGATCTTGATACGGAAGGAAAGGATAGTTGGCGTCATAAGCGCGCCGGCGCCAGCAGTGTTGTGATCGTCTCGAAGGGGAGCCTGGCCTTGTTTGCCGATGTTTCGGAACAGCTCAAGGTAGAAGAGGTTCGCGATCGTTTCTTGGATAGCTCCTACGATCTCATCATTGCCGAAGGATGGAAGGGCGAGGGGTATCCAAAAATCATCATTGTCCGTGATCAATTGGGTGAAATCTCTTACTCTTCCGACGGCCTTCTGGCAGTCGTCTCCGATATGGTGGTCGATCTCCCGGTGCCCGTAGTTCATCTGGACGATGTGGGCAGTGTCGCTGCGCTCTTAATGAAGCAGTTCCCTCTCAGACGCCGGGAGCATGAGCTGGACGTCTAAGGCCACTTTTGCGTTGAGCCTCGTTATAGGAGGTCTGGCCCTCGTTGGGGTCGCGCACCCCCTCACCGATCAGCCGAAGTTCTGCGCCGGATGCCACACCATTGCGCCTTCTTATGAGAGCTGGGCTAAATCCTCCCATAAAGAGGTGAGCTGTGTTGCCTGTCATGTGCGGCCTGGATTCGAAGGATGGCTACACGACAAGGTCTTGGCGGGTGCCAAAGACACGGTCATCTATTTATTGGGAACCCCGACGGATGCGCACAATCTCAAGGCGAGCGTGGACTCAGAGGTCTGTCTTAGTTGCCATCGGCATATCCTCCGTGTTTCAGAAATCGCCTCGCGCGACCTTCCATCGCCAGTCAAAGAGGTGGGACTGATCATGAACCATCGTCAGCACATGCAAGCCTTCAAGGCCCGTGGACAGGGCGAAGGCTGTACAACTTGCCATTCAGGTGTGGTGCATGATGCACCTATCAAGGGCTATCCCGTGGTCATTCCGCGGGGCCATCTGTCCGCCGATAGCAAACCGTGGTATCCGATCCATCCCGAGGGTTCGTATCTTCGTGATCGAGCCCTCAGTGACTGTTTCAGCTGTCACGATGGAAAGAGCCAGCATGACGGTCACCTGCTGGATCAGAGATGTGAGACCTGCCACCTCCCTGATAAGATCAGCGGCGCCTTACTATTCAACTAGTAGATCGGAGTGATAGATCGGATGATAAGTCCTGTTCTGAAGGTGTCGCGGCTGACGAAGCGGTTCGGAGGTTTCACTGCGGTGGATGAGGTCTCTTTCGAGATTCGACCTGGTGAAATCCTTGGGTTATTGGGGCCGAACGGTGCTGGAAAGACCACGACAATCCAGATGTTACTCGGGGTGGTGACGCCTACCTCAGGCTCGATCGAAGCGTTCGGCTTAGACTTGTCCACTCACCGTGAAGCGGTGCTGCAACAGGTCAATTTTTCATCGACCTATATCGCCATGCCGCAATCTCTGACTGTCGAGGAAAATCTATGGGTCGTGGCCAGGCTCTATGGCCTGAACGATATCGTGCGTCGGGTGGATGATGTCGTCAAGAAGCTCGAGATGGATGAATTCCGACAGAAAGTCACCCGTAAATTATCATCAGGGCAGATGACAAGGTTAACATTGGCAAAGGCCTTTCTCACGGAGCCTCGTCTGCTCTTTCTCGATGAGCCGACGGCCAGTTTGGATCCCGACATCGCCTACAAAATACGGTCTTTGCTGAAAGAAGAGCGCCGATCATCGGGGTTGAGTATCTTATACACCTCGCACAACATGCGGGAGATGGAAGAAATGTCGGACCGGATCATTTTCCTTCAACGTGGACGTCTCGTGGCTGAAGGGACGGCCAAGGCCATCGTGGCACGATTCGGCAAAGCAGACTTGGAGGAAGTGTTCTTGAATTTCGCACGGGAATCGAGCGTTCCGTTGCCATCATGACGGAGGCTCTCGTGGACTTTGGTATGGGATTCCTTGCCGGGGGGCTTGCTGTCAGCACGGCCTGGGGGCTCTTCTGGCTTGCGATCGGGTTGATCGGCTGGAACCGTCGTACCTGTGGGTCGGGAATCGTGATGAAAGGACTTGCAGGCGGTTTCGTGCCCTTATCCCTGCTACTAGGCCTCGTGTGGTGGCGCGGCGGAATCGGGTATGTCGGGTTATGGTTTGCGAGTGGATTAGTCGGGATGCCGGCACTTCTATCGATACTCTCGTTGCGACCGATGCCAGATGGAAAAACAACGGGTACACATTTTCTCGAAGGGGTCCAACTTCTTATGGCGGATCTCCTGGGAACTCACCGAGGCTGTGGTGGCTGCGATCATGCACACAACCATAAGACCGGTCAATGAAGCTGCATCGTGTTACAGCGCTCATTCTCAGGCATCTCTATCTGTACCGGCGAAGTTTGCCGCGGATCATGGAAATTTTTTACTGGCCATTCTTGGATCTCGTGATCTGGGGATTCATCACTCTCTATCTCGCACGATATCAAAGTGAGGTTCCTGGGTTCGTTACCTTTTTCCTTGGAGCCCTGATTCTCTGGGATGTGTTGTTCCGTGCTCAGCAGGGCATTACCATTACCTTTCTCGAGGAACTCTGGGCGCGCAACCTGATGAACCTCTTTGCCAGTCCCTTAAAGCCGAGTGAATTTCTGGCCGCCACGATGGCGATGAGTGTGATGAAGGTGACAGTCGTCTCGATCGTCTTGACTGGCTGCGCGCTGGTCTTCTACTCCTACAACGTGATGATCATCGGATTGTGGCTGATCCCGTTCGTGCTCAATCTTGTGGTCGCTGGCTGGATCATCGGAGTGTTTACGACCTCACTGATTATGCGATTCGGACAGGAAGCCGAAGTGCTGGCCTGGAGTATGGTGTTTCTATTCCAGCCCATCTCATGTGTGTTTTATCCTATGGATGTGCTGCCTCAGTGGCTGAAGGCGATCGCTTGGGCGAACCCGGCCGCGCACATCTTTGAAGGCATGCGGATGGTCTTGACCTCCGGGGAGGCCCCGTTGTCGAATCTCGTTTGGGCCGTCGGACTCAATGGTGTGTTGTTGGTCGGCGTTGTCGCATGGTTTTACCGGACGATCGCATACTGCAAAGACCAAGGATTACTGGTTCGAGTAGGGGAGTAAGGTTGTAATCCCCAAACCCCTGTGCTACTGTAGCTTTGACTCGTATCGCCCGGGGCCTCTGCGGTGCAGAGTGTCTATCAGAGGAGGCCCACAATGTCGATGTTGCCTTGTCCGGGAATTTTGTCGGAAGTCAGACCTAAGTCGCTGCAGCGATCGCGTCTTCGGCCCGCTCCTTCCCCGTTCCTCGTGCTCAAGACAATGTCATTATCTTAAAGGAGGAACCCCGATGGGTTCGAAGATCTATGTCGGTGGGTTGCCATATTCGGCGACCGAGCAGCAATTGAGTGACTTATTCGCGGCCCATGGCGCAGTGGCCTCGGCGCGAATCATTACGGATAAATTCACCGGCCAATCACGAGGATTTGGCTTTGTGGAAATGTCCTCGGATGCCGAAGCTCAAGCTGCGATTACGGCCCTCAACGGTTCGGATATGGGTGGCCGGACTCTTACAGTCAATGAAGCACGGCCACAGGAACCGCGCACGGGTGGTGGCGGTGGAGGTCGTGGTGGATTCGGTGGCGGCGGTGGTCGCAGCGGAGGTGGTGGCAAGCGCGACCGCTGGTAGTTGACCAGCTGCATGCGTAGTATGGAGGGGGGTGCCACTCGGATGGCACCCCCTCTTTCTTTGTGATCTG
>JAAUPT010000109.1 GCA_012032965.1 Nitrospira sp. | reverse complement strand
CCCGTCCTACAATGGGAGCACGTCGTTCTCGAACCAGAACGTGACCTCGATTTGAGAGCTGCCGGCTTAACCCATCGGCATAGCCGATCGGGAGAACCGCGATCCGGGTTGGACGTTTGGCCATGAAGGTACGATTGTAGCTGACAGTTTCCCCCGGCTGGATCAGTCGGATCTGGGCAATGCGGGTGGCGAGAGAAAGAACCGGTCTAAGATCAGGAGCCTGAATGGTACGAGGCAGCGTGTGGTATCCATACAGCATAATCCCTGGTCGCACAAGCGAGTAGTGGGCTGATGGAAAGCGAACGATGCCGGCGCTATTGGATAGGTGAATCAGTGGAACGCTGAATCCTTCTTCACGTATAGCCGTTATCGCCCGATCAAAGCGGGAAATCTGCTGGTTGGTTGAATCGGGATCTAGCCCATCGGAATCAGCTAGGTGGGACATGAGGCCTTCTAAACGTAGGGACGAGGGAAATGAGTGTTTCGCAATGACAGCCTCCAGCTCATTCTGCGTTAAACCTAGCCGTCCCATACCGGTCTCGATCTTTAGATGAATTGGGTAGGGAGACGAGCCTTGTGCCGCGTACTTCTTCAGCGCCGTAAGGGTAGAGGGGTCACTCACCACCGGTGTGAGCTGATGCGTAAAAAGGTCTTCAAGTTGCTCTCGAAAGATCGGTCCAAGAATAACGATCGAGACTGTGATGCCGGCTTGACGAAGGGCAATGCCTTCTTCTATCGAAAACACCGCAAGAAGAACGACGCCATGACGAATCAATGCCTGTGATATCTCAACCGCTCCATGACCATAAGCATTGGCTTTGACCACTGCCATGATGTCGCAGCCAGGCGAGAGGAGACGGCGTAATTGGAGAAGATTGTGGGTAAGGGCCGTTAGATCAATGGTAGCTGCTGCCGGGAGGAAGGTGAACGAAATCGGCACGTGATGAAGAGAGGATCAGGAAGCCGGACTCAAACTTCCATGATTTCCTGTTCCTTTTTCTTGATGATCTCGTCAATTTTCTGACCGTATTGCTCGATGAGTTTCTGAGTCTCTTGTTCTGCTTTGCGCAGCTCGTCTTCTGTCAGCTTCCCATCTTTTTGGAGTTTCTTTAACTCTTCATTGGCTTCCCGTCGGAAGCCTCGAATCTTCACCTTGGTATCTTCACCATGTTTCTTACAGATCTTCGTCAAGTCTTTACGCCGCTCCTCGGTCAGAGGTGGAAGTGGAACCCGAATCAGTTTGCCGTCATTCGATGGTGATACGCCCAAGCCCGAGTTGGAGATGGCCTTCTCAATTTCCTTGATGAGCTTTGGCTCCCAAGGCTGAATGGAGATCAATCGCGCTTCCGGAGTGGCAACATTGGCCACCTGTTTTAGCGGTGTCATGGTGCCGTAGTAGTCAACTCGAATGCCGTCGAGAAGCGCGACGGACGCTCGCCCGGTTCGGAGACCGGACAAGTCTTTCCGCAAATGTTCGAGAGCCTGATCCATCTGACCGGTGAATGACTGCTGAATCGGCGCTGCATTGGACATGAGTACACCTCGTGATAAAGTCAGCGATCGCCGTTCGTTACCAACGTCCCGAGCGGCTCGCCCAAAGCCACACGCTTAAAATTTCCGCCAATTTTCAAATTAAATACAACGAGAGGCAATTTATTATCCATGCACAGGCTGATCGCTGTGGAATCCATGACTTTGAGGTTCTGATTGAGAATGGACAGAAAGGAGATGGAGTCGTACTTTTCGCCGACGGATTTGTCACAGGATCGGCCTCATAGATGCCATCGACTTTTGTGCCCTTCATGATCACCTGGGCGCTGATCTCCATGGCTCGAAGGACGGCGGCGGTATCGGTTGAGAAATACGGATTTCCTGTACCACCGGCAAAAATGACCACACGATTCTTTTCAAGATGTCGAATAGCTCTTCGACGGATGTACCCCTCGGCAAGCTGGCGCATCTCAATGGCAGATTGCACGCGGGTGATCACGCCGACACGTTCCAGCGCATTCTGAAGGGCAAGCGCGTTGAGCACGGTCGCAAGCATCCCCATATAGTCAGCCGAGGCCCGTTCCATTCCGGAAGCACTCGCTGCGATCCCTCGAAAAATGTTTCCGCCACCTATGACAATCGCAACTTGTACATGAAGTGCGACCACTGAGGCGATTTCTTCGGCAAGATTTTCGAGGATCGATGGTTGAATGCCGTAGCCCTGTTCCCCAGCCAACATCTCCCCACTGACTTTCAGAAGGAGACGTCGGTATTTCGCACTGCTCATACTTCGCCTAGCTGATAGCGGGTAAAGCGACGGACATTCATGTTCTCACCGATCTTGGCGACTTTCTGAGCGACCAGATCTTTGATGGTGACGGCTGGATCTTTGATGAATGATTGTTCAAGGAGGCAATTTTCCTGATAAAACTTCTCAAGTTTCCCTTCGACAATCTTCGGCCATGCGGCCGGGGGTTTCCCCATTTCCTTGGCCTGACCTTCGTAAATCAATTTCTCTTTCTCGGCGACATCGGACGGAACATCCTCGCGTTTCACGAACGACGGCTTCGCGGCAGCAACTTGGAGGGCCAAATCGTTGACGAAGGCTTTGAACTCTTCGTTGCGGGCCACAAAATCGGTTTCACAATTGACTTCGATCAAGACACCGATCTTGCCGCCCATGTGGATATACGAATGGATCAAGCCTTGATTGGTCTCGCGCCCAGACTTTTTAGCAGCAGCGGCGAGTCCCTTTTGTCGCAAATAATCGATGGATTTCTCGACATCATCCCCGTTTTCGGTGAGAGCTTTCTGACAGTCGAGAATCCCTGCTCCTGTTTTTTCACGAAGTTCTTTCACGAGCTGACTGGATCCTGCCATGGTTCAATGTTCCTTCACAGTTGCATTCAAGATGAGCGCTTGACGGATTGATCCAAACAAGAATTATGAAACGGGAACACTCTCAGCCCGCATAGCTGGCTTCTTGTCCCCGCTTGGAGGAGCGGCTTGAAATGCGGCTTCCTCTCGTTGGGCTTTGATGTGCGCACCCTCAATACAGGCATCGGCAATCTTGGACGTGATCAGTTTGATTGAACGAATAGCGTCATCGTTCCCAGGGATTGGGTAGGCAATGTGATCAGGGTCGCAGTTGCTATCCAAGATGGCGATGACCGGGATATCAAGTCGTGTGGCCTCCTGCACGGCGATTTTTTCGATTCGCGTATCGAGTACAAATACGGCTCCCGGAAGGCTGCGCATGTTTTTGATGCCCGACAGATACTTTTGAAGCTTGGCGATATCCTTCTGCATGAGAAGGATTTCTTTCTTCTTGAGGCCATGTTCGCTAGGGTTGAGGAGTGTCGTCTCCATCTTTTTCATCTTATCGATACTGCGTCGAATAGTTTGGAAGTTAGTCAACATCCCGCCCAGCCATCGCTGGTTGACGAAATACATGTTGGCCCGCTTGGCCTCTTCTTCGAGTATCTCCGCAGCCTGCCGCTTTGTGCCGACAAATAAAACAGATTCTCCCGCTGCGACCAGGTCTCGGACGAAGGCATAGGTGTGTTCCATCCGTGCGACGGTTTGTTGCAGATCGATGATGTAAATGCCGCTTCGCTCACCGAACAAAAACTTTTTCATTTTGGGATTCCAGCGGTTCGTCTGATGTCCAAAGTGAACCCCGGCTTCCAGCAGTTCCTTGATCTCTACTACCCCCATGCCTTCACCTCCCTTCATGCTTGCAGAGCACCCAGTCATCGGGTGAGGGAATCGCTTCCCTTATCCTCAAGCCACGCAGCGTAATCTCACGCTGAATAGTGATTTTATTGGTTCGTGCCGAGCCTCACACATAACGAGTCGGCCCCTCTCAAAATACAGACCGACGACGCTACCACAGTCCCGTCGAGGTTTCAAGCGACCTCCCCTCTGCAAGCTAGGATCGATAGCTCGCATTAATGCGGACATAGTCATAGGACAGGTCCGTAGTCCACATGTGCGCATCCGCCGAGCCCTGTGCGAGATGGATCGCGACGGTAAACTCCTTCCGCTTGAAGACCTTGGCAATCTTCTTTTCTGCATCGAGGCCGGTTCCTACACCTCGCCGTACCATCACGATGTCGTCGAAGCGCACCACGACCCTGTCGGGATTGATTGCCACGCCGGAACGCCCAATCGCCGCCATGACTCTGCCCCAATTGGCATCCTCCCCGAACAGCGCCGTCTTGAACAGATTCGATGTTGCAATGGTTTCGGCGACTCGTTTTGCTGCTGCCGGTGTTGTGGCCCCTTCTACTCGTACCTTCACGACCTTCGTCACTCCCTCACCATCACGGCAGATCATGAGAGCTAAGGCCTGGGCAGCCTCAGTTAAGAGACGTTCGAAGGCGCGATAGGACCGCGTGCCTGGTTGAATCGTTCGATTCTTCGCAAGACCATTGGCCAGGCAGAGCACCGTATCGTTCGTACTGGTATCACCGTCGACGGTAATACAGTTGAAGGATCGATCGGTCGCGGACTTCAGTGCGCGCTGAAGAGCCGATGCAGCGATCGCCGCATCGGTCGTCAAATACGCGAGCATCGTGGCCATGTTCGGATGGATCATGCCAGACCCTTTCGCCATCCCGCCGATGGTGACAAGGCCACCATCGATCTTGGCCTGTACTACAACCGTTTTCGGGCGGAGGTCCGTGGTTAAAATCGCTTGGGCCGCTTGGTGGCCTCCCTGAACGCTCAGGCGCGAGATCAATGTTGGAAGGGCCCTCGTGATACGATCGATTGGCAACGCTCGGCCGATCACACCGGTGGATCCCACAAAGACTTGTTGCACAGGAATAGCCAATCGGTGCGCGACAGCCGTCGCCATAGTTTGAGCAGCGAGCAGCCCTTGCTCACCCGTACAGGCATTGGCGTTCCCGCTATTGACGATGATCGCTCTCCCTCGGTGGGATTGAAGATGGTGTCGATCCAGGAGCACCGGTGCGGCAGCGACACGGTTCTTGGTAAATACTCCGGCGATCGGTCCGCTGACATCGGACACACAAAGAGTAAGCATCAAGCTGGTTGGATTTCTTGATTCCGCAATGGATACCCGCGGCTTGGAAGCCCAGCGGCGCAGTGACACCCACAGGTTTGCGTTTCATTATCAGAGCTCGATTCAGGTTGCGGCTGAGTGAGGCGATCACCGATTTGTGGGTGGTTAGGGATAACTAGCCGGTGCCGTCAGTCCGGTGTCCTCTGGGATCCCCAGCATGAGATTCATCGCTTGAATGGCTTGGCCTGCCGCGCCCTTGACGAGATTGTCGACGGCAGCCACCGTCACAACCCATCCGGCTCGCGGATCTGTGTAGACACCAAGATCACAATAGTTGGTCCCTTTGATATACCGCGGATTAGGAACTACGTCCTCATGGAACCGAACAAACCGTTCGCCTTTATAAAAATCTCGGTACAGATCTCGAAGATCCGATAGTGGCATTGTTCGGACAAGCTTGCAGTAGGCCGTACTCAGGATACCTCGATTCATCGGCACAAGATGGGGCGTG
The DNA here is from genome assembly GCA_012032965.1 of Nitrospira sp. Taxonomy (GTDB): domain Bacteria; phylum Nitrospirota; class Nitrospiria; order Nitrospirales; family Nitrospiraceae; genus Nitrospira_D. The sequence continues at coordinate 731 of JAAUPT010000109.1, read as the reverse complement.
AATGTCACGGTCACGGCCTCACGACTCTCCAGAAGCCAGGACAGTTCTTGCTCGATTTCCGGCGTATGGCGATGTTGACCAATTTTATAGGGCTCCAAGGATTCATGCGCTTCCGGAAAATGATAGGCCAGCGCCGGACTTCGCCCGGCACCTGACACACCGGATTTGGCGTCGATCACGATTGTTTCAGGCTGCACAAGCCCTCTGGCGAATAGGGGCGCCAACTGGAGGATGGCAGCCGTGGGATAACATCCGGGTGACGCCACCAGTTTCGACTTGGCGATCGCGCTCCTGTGGAGTTCTGGCAGACCGTAGACCGCCTCCGGCAGCAGATACGGATGGGCATGCGAAGTTTGATACCACTTCTCATAGGTCCCGACGTTCTGCAGTCGATAGTCCGCACTTAGGTCAACGACTGGTTTACCGGCTTTGAGACAGATCGCAACGGGATCCTGAGATTTCGTATGGGGGAGCGCCAGAAATACAGCATCAGCCCGCTCTGCTAATGCATCCGGTGCCAGAGCTTCGAAACGATGCTCAATCATTCCCTTTAGGCTTGGAAAGACGGATGAGATCGGCTGGCCCGCGGATTTCTCTGATGTCACCGCCGCAATCGTAAATGAGGGATGAGCAATGGCAAGCCGAACAAGCTCTGCCCCGGCATACCCACTGGCTCCTGCAATGGCGACACGAAACTGCTTGCTCATCGATCAACAACCCATCCGACCAAC
>JAAUPT010000001.1 GCA_012032965.1 Nitrospira sp. | reverse complement strand
CCATGTGACGCATCACGGTCCCTATGCCATGATCCTGGCTATTTTATGTGGTGTGTTGGTCTTCCAGGTGGGAATTTTTGAGGGCTTGTTGATTGCCCTGACCGTGCATGGGGGTGTGCACTACATGATGTATGCGAATCTCGATAAAATGCCTGGAAGGGACATTGTCAAACGGTATATTGATGACCTCAAAAAAAGCGACAGCGGCGATATCACCTAACCAACCTGACTCATACTGGTCACGCGGTATCGTTTTGAAGAATGGGCGATAGATATCCGTGTCCTTCAGGAACACATCACACTCGTAAGAAGGCGTATCGTTATGTTCAAGAAAATTATGGTGGCGATTGACGGCAGCGAGATTTCTATGGAGGCGTTGATGGAAGCAAAGCGCATAGCCGCCTCCCGAGAGACGACGATGCGCATTGTCTATGCCCTGCCCAATCAGACGAGGCCCGATCCACAGGTCGGCCTCAAGCTATTAGCGCATGCCAAAACGGCTGTCGGTGAGGGACTGGAGGTAGAAACCCGGATGCTGCAAGCCGAAGCTCAATATGGCCTGACTGGCATTGCCGAAGCCCTTGCCGACGCAGCGAACGAATGGGACGCCGACCTCGTGGTCGTGGGAACGCGAATCGTCGCGGGCTGGAACGTCTCGTCATAGGCTCAGTAGCGGAACAGTTGATCGCCAAGATTGACGCATCCGTTCTCGTGGTTCGTCCCATCGTAATCAGTCAAATGACTGGAACTGACACCAGAATGGATTGAGCGGACAGCGGGCAGACTAGTCTTGCCCATTGACGCTTGTCCTGTAAGCGTCTTCCGGTGATCAGCAACGAAATGGCCGGTAAAGAAACCTTCCCCTCTCCACATTTCTAGACATCATTCCTCTCGGACCAGGCCGTAGTGAACTGAGCATTGGCGCACCGCTTGCCGTGCAGCTTGTGCAGCGATGCACGGGAATTTCAATGCTCGAGAGCGGCATCAAGGTGCCGCGAACTATCGATTGTGAAAAGCACGAATATGCCAAGCAATTTCGAGTGTCCGATCACAACAGGCTCCTCGCCAGACATGGAACTCGTTTTGCAGATGTAGTCAGCTTAAGGGAACGGATGGTCCGATCGCCCTTGCTGCTTAAGGGAGGTTTTTCATGGGCACACAGCATGTCGTGACGATGTTACCGGGAGAGGGTACTGGTCCGGAAATTTGCGAAGCGGTCCGCCTGGTAATCGATGCCAGCGGCGTCAACATCAAATGGGAGTACGAAGACATAGGTCTCGACTGTCTCGAAAAGCACGGCACGCTCCTGCCAGATAAGACGGTGCAGAACATTGCCAAGAACAAGGTGGCGCTCAAAGGTCCCACAACAACGCCGATCGGGACCGGTCACAAGAGCGCGAACGTGACACTCCGAAAAGTATTCGACCTCTATGCAAACGTGCGGCCGGCCAAGCTGATTCCTGTGTTGAAGCGTCCATGGGACAAGATCGATATCATTAACTTTCGGGAGAACACCGAAGACTGCTACGCTGCCATCGAACACATGGTGTCTGATGAAGTGGCGCAATGTTTGAAAGTCATTACCTGGCCCGGCTCCTATCGCATTGCCGACTTTGCTTTCAAGTGGGCTAAAGAGCAGGGACGCAAGAAGGTCTTCTGCGTCCACAAGGCCAATATCATGAAGATGACCGACGGCCTCTTTCTCGATGCCTTCAGAGAGGTGGCCAAGAAATATCCCGACATCGAGTCCGGCGACATCATTGTCGATAATTGCTGCATGCAGCTCGTGAGAAATCCGGCACAGTTCGATTGCTTGGTGCTCCCGAATCTGTACGGCGACATTCTGACGGATCTCTGCGCCGGACTGGTGGGTGGCCTCGGCTTCGCGCCCGGCGCCAACGTGGGCGACGGCTGCGCGATCTTCGAAGCGGTCCACGGTTCTGCACCGAAGTATGCCGGTATGAAGAAGGTCAATCCCTCAGCCGTGCTGGTCTCTGGCGTCATGATGCTGCGATGGTTGAAGGAGGAAGCGGCAGCCGATCGGATTACAAAGGCGATGTTCGCGGTCCTCGATGAACGAAAGCATGTCACCTACGACGTCGGTGGAACGGCGACCACAGACGAATATGCACAAGCCATCGTGGATAAAATGCACGCGAAGGCCTGAGTTGCAGATTACTGGCACAATGGAAAAGGAGAACAGCAATGCCGACATTCACTGAAACAGCGAAATCGACAAAAAAGAAAACGCGAGATCAAACTGGTCGGAATCGATATGTACATCATCACCGAGAAAGGGATTCCGAAGTTCGACGACATCGGAGCATTTAAATGTGAATTCATTTCGAACCGGGGTACCAAGGTGTGGCCCGGCTTCGTGAGCCCCGATCTCCTACAGGTCAATTGGTACCGCTGCCGATTCATGGCGACCAAAGAGGTGCAAGATGCCGAGGTCAATGCCTTTCTGGATGCCTTGACTAAGAAGGGCTGGTGGTGGTCTGCCGCTCAGAAGCTCTGGAACTACGACGGCGAGGCCGGTTTCAGCAAGGCCTATTGATACGTGCAGCGAGGCGCTGGGCGTTCGGATGGATGCCCAGCGCAACCGTCATAAATGACATCCGCCTCACAGGAGCATAGACCAGCGAATGCTCTAAGTTGGTCGTCAGATAGGAATGTTTGAGGTGTGCTCTATTCCGTGCTCAAGGCTCAGGAATATGGGCCTCCGAAGATCGCGGGACGAATCTGAGCGCTGTGACGATGCTCTTATCGAGGCGCCGTACTTTCCCATGATGGTCTGTGGCTGCGAGACGAGCCGACCCCTTCACAACAATTCGATTGCTCAACTTTTTCACGCACCACATGTGAAAATGTGACGGTGGCCTGTGTGACATCAGCGACATCAGTCTCGATCGTCAACGTTTCTCCATATCGGCCAGCCGAGTAGTAGTGTGCTTCCGCATGGACCACGACAAAGATCACACCTCGTTGCATCCAGTCAGCAATCGAACACCCTCGCATCTCAAGATATTCGGTGCGGGCCCGCTCAAAATACTTCAGATAATTGGCGTAGTAGACGACCCCGCCACAATCGGTATCTTCGTAGTAGACTTTGATTTCCATCGAAGGCGACACTGGCTTATTCAGCGGCCCATTGTGCGCACATGGTCGGACTGGCTCACGGATCGAGAAAAGTGGCCATGGGATACTGCGCCTGTGGGCTGCGTCTTCGATCGAGGTCGATCTTTATCATCAACTCCTACAGACAAAGCACGGGAAACTTCGGAAGAGATGACTCCGCGATACCGGTGAGTCGGACAACCACATCGTACAGCTGCTGCACTCTCTCTGACTTGACGGGTTCAAAGCCATGCCCTAACACCGCGTGGTTCGCTGCATCCAACAGCGGTTTCATCTTCGGCCATTCCCTCAGAAACGCTTGGCCTAGTTGATCGCCTAGCCCCGCCAATACCCGAAACTGTGCTTGAAGCGGCAGCTTGTATTTGCCATCAATGTCTTCCAGATAACAGGTCCGACAGATTTCCTGCAGCGCCTGCGGGAGCTGCTCCGGCGACACATCCCAGCTCTTGATTTTGTGCGCCTTATGGAGTCGAACTTGCGCGAACCCCTCCAGCGCCCGAACGAGCGCGAGCATGGCCGCTTCAGGATTTCGTCGAAAAAGGAGCTGCCGGTGGGCATGTGCCAGAACATCCAACGGTACGAATTCTTTGACCTCAGCCGGATCAAGGACGAGCTTTTCGAGGAATCCTGCGTTGGCTTTGATCGGCGGCACGACTGCTTTCAACCCGGGCGGTCCACCCCAGAGCGAAGCCATCTCGAGCGCCTTCATCGCGGTTTTCAATTTGTCCCAGGCTTGACGATACTGAAACCGATCCCACAACCCATACCCTTCCGCCAAATCGGCGAACGCGCGATACAACGGTTTTTGTCCGCCACTGACCCGTAGTTCTACCTCGCGAAACAGTTTGACCGCAGCATCGAAGAGGCCCTTATTGAATAATTCGCACCCTTCACGACGAGAGACGGTCACCTGCTCATCCCACGGATTACTCTGTGTCCAGACCAGCGTCTTCGAGTTTAGCTCGACACGATCGCCCTCCAGTCCTTCGCGATCCGGGCGCAGTTCGATCAACCGGGACGTCCAGGGTAGCGTCACCAGGGAGAGCGAGGACGCCATCGCCGCGGTCGCCCCACTCAAGTCCACAACCAGCTCGCCTGGCTGTATCTCCCACGTCTGCAAGAGGTCTGGGAGCGATTGCGCAAGAGGCTGATAGATACTGGAAAACTCAGCAGTCTCAGCCAAGACGATCCAATCCCACCGCCTGGGGATCTGCTGGATATTCGGCTGCACGGCTGACTCCACTAACGCCTTGCTTCCTTCCGGCAACACAAAGCACAACGCTTCCGGCTTGAGCCTGTTGATCGAATAGACTGCCGAGGCCGTGTCATCGACGAATGCGATCACGAGCGCTTTGATGGGTTGATCTTGTGCCATTCCGCGCGGACTATAGCATCGACTTCGCCGGTGTTCAATTCGTTGATTCCAGACGGCGTTCTACTTGACCGACTACTGAATCAAGCCTAGACTCTGCACACATCGTTCTTCTTCATGTCGGCTTTTCCCTACAACGGGGTTCTTCAATGGTCTGGTGGTATTGGATCTTCTTGGGGCTGGCTCTAGCCGGCGCAGAGCTCGTGTCACCCGGCGGGTTTTATCTCTTGTTTTTCGGCATCGCCGCACTGATGGTCGGCGCATTGGTTGCCATGGATGTGGTACAAGCCGAGTGGCTGCAGTGGCTCTTATTTTCCATCCTGGCGGTTCTTTCGTTGCTGCTGCTTCGCAGGCCGCTGATTCAGCTTACCCACGGCCATCCGCCACAGGACATGGACAGCATGGTTGGAGAGTCGGCAATCCTGCTCGAGGAACTCCAGCCAGGACACACGGGCAAGGCTGAGTTGCGTGGCTCCACCTGGAGCGCACGAAACGTCGGAGCCGCTCCCCTTCCATCAGGTCAGCGCGCAACGGTCACCAAAGTAGATGGCCTGGTGCTCTGGGTGAAATCAGAATAACGATCATTAACGAGCGAGGTGCGAGTATGGAAGGCGGAACGTTTGTTGTCATTATCCTGGCGGTGATCGTCTTAATCGTCATCGCGAAAACCGCGGTTATCGTCCCTCAACAGAGCGCCTACGTCGTGGAACGTTTGGGCAAATTCAGTTCTACACTTGATGCCGGATTCCACATCCTGGTGCCGTTTCTCGACGTGATCCGCTACAAGCATGTGCTCAAAGAAATTGCCGTCGATATACCCGAGCAAGTGTGCATTACCCGTGACAACGTCCAAGTGCACATCGATGGCATTCTGTACATGCGGGTCCTGAATCCAGAACGAGCCTCCTACGGAATCAACGACTACCAGTTTGCACTCACACAATTGGCCCAGACGGCGCTGCGGAGCGAGGTCGGCCAGATCGAGCTGGACAGAACCTTCGAAGCCCGGACGGCGATCAACGCACAAGTCGTCAACGAATTGGATAAGGCATCGGAACCGTGGGGGGTCAAGGTGCTACGGTACGAGATCAAAAACATCACTCCGCCGAAGGATGTCCTGAACGCCATGGAAAAGCAGATGCGTGCGGAGCGGGAAAAGCGGGCGCTGATTTTGACCTCTGAAGGCGAACGCGACGCCGCGATCAATCAGGCGGAGGGAGAAAAGCAGCAAGTCATTAAGGCATCCGAAGCCAAGAAACAGCAGCAGATCAATGAAGCCGAGGGGCTGCAGCCGCCATACTCGCCATTGCGCAAGCGACGGCCGAGGGTCTCCGAAAGGTTGCAGAGACGATTCAAGTTCCCGGCGGACAAGAAGCTGTCCAGCTCCGCGTGGCTGAGCAATATATCGGCAAGTTCGGCGAACTCGCAAAGGCGACCAATACCCTCATCCTTCCGGCGAGCGTATCCGATGTCGGCTCCATGATTGCGTTGGCGATGAATGCCATCAGACAGACCGGAACTTCGGCACCAGTGAAATCCTAGGATTCACGGCGGTTCGGTTTGACACGCTGACTCGCCTCGCCTAGAATCGCGATCATGCAAACGGTTGTGTTGACAGCCTTTGCGGAAAGCGCTCGCGTCAAGCAACAGTTTGCGCGTGAACACGCCGACCGTATCGTTCAGGTGGCCACGGTCATCGCCAACGCCTTTTCCAACGGCAATAAAGTTCTGCTGTTTGGTAACGGTGGCAGCTCGACGGACGCGGCGCACATTGCGGCGGAATTTGTCGGGCGTTACAAGCGGGAGCGGATGCCGCTACCCGCCATTGCGCTGGCGACGGATATCGCGGCCATTACCTGCATCGCCAATGACTATGGGTATGAGGAACTTTTTGCTCGCCAGGTGCGGGCGCATGGGAGAACCGGCGACATCGCCATCGGTATCAGCACCAGTGGAAATTCTCCGAATGTCTTGAAAGGGATCACTGCTGCACGCGAATATGGCTTGGCGACGGTTGCGTGGACCGGAGCGTCCGGCGGCAAGCTGGCCGATCTTGTCGACTATCCATTCATCGTGCCATCCACGGTTACCTCACGCATCCAAGAGAGCCACATTACACTCGGACACGTCTTGTGTGAACTGGTGGAGGATCATCTCCTTGGGAAATCGTCCTGATCGGACTCCCCCACCCCGGTTTCCTTCCTTGATCCCTCCGATCAATGCATCGGACCTCAAGACCTATCCGTTGAAAAAGCGGCATAGCAAGGTGCGGGTCTCAGACTTTGCGACACCATGGAAGCATGGGGGATCGTTCTCGACATTCTGTTCCGGCCTCCCTGACATCCTGGCCGTTAAGACATTGCGAGCCGTCACCCGGGCCATCGTGAAAGCCCATCGAAAACGCCGTCCGGTAATTGTGGGGATCGGAGCCCATGTCATCAAGGTTGGGCTGGTACCAATCATCATAGATTTGATGAGGCGAGGCGTCATCACGGCCGTGGCCATGAACGGGGCGGGGATCATTCACGACTTTGAATTAGCTCTCATGGGCCATACCTCTGAAGAGGTCGACGCTGAAATCGATGAAGGGCGCTTTGGCATGGCGGAAGAAACAGGCCGCATGCTCAATGAAGCCATCACGCGCGGCGCGAAGCATGGCCATGGGCTGGGCGAGGCCATAGGGCGTTACATGAACCAAGCTGCTGCTCAATTTCCCAACCACTCCGTCAGTATTCTTGCCACCGGCACACAGCTCGGCATCCCGGTCACTGTTCATGTGGCTGTGGGCACCGACATCATTCACATGCATCCTTCCGCGGATGGAGCGGCGATCGGAGCCACGTCCCTTCTTGACTTCAGACGCCTCACTGCCGTCGTCGCTGGAATGGAAGGCGGCGTGTATATCAATATCGGGTCGTCCGTGATCCTTCCGGAGGTCTTCCTGAAAACCTTGTCATTGGGCCGAAACCTCGGTCACCCCATCGCGAACATCACGACGGTGAACATGGATTTCATTTCTCACTATCGTCCCGAGACCAACGTTGTGCGGCGTCCCACGCAGAAAGGCGGCCAAGGGTATTCCTTGACGGGCCACCACGAGATTATGTTGCCCCTGCTGGCCGCGGCGGTGATTGAAGAGTTAGGATGAGACGACCCATGACCGGCGAAACGACCTGGCTCCTCCCTACTCCGAGCGGACTGCAGACCCGTTGGCAGCATCTGAATAGACGGTATTTTTCTGGTTCACTTCCGTCGATCGCTATTCTGTGGAGTCCTCGCTTAACTTCCTCAGTTGGTATGTTCGCCAGCCGTGGAGGGCCGAGGACATCCACCGGCCCAGGCAGTCGGGAGATTCGCCTGTCGCTCCCTCTCTTTGTGAAGCTTGCCGACCGAACGCCATATGCGGAACAGGAACTCCTGAACACGATCGCTCATGAGATGATTCATCAATGGCAATTCGACCTCTTGAAGCGTCGACCTGATCATGGTCTAGCCTTCTTGCGAAAGATGACGGAGATGAACCGAACAGGAGAAGTGGCGATCACGACGTACCACTCACTGGAGCAGGAAGTACTTGCTTTATCGCGATTCACTTGGCGATGCAATGACTGTGGACGGATCTATAGACGGCAGCGAAAAACGATCCAGCCAGGCCGCCATCGTTGTGGTGTCTGTCGAGGGACTTTACACGAACTCCTGTCACCCATCTTTACGGTTGAGAGCCTGCCGGTGGGCAATGTGCCTCAGCAATCCATACCTGTGAGTCCATCCGCCAGGCCGAACCGGCGCATCGCAGAGCCGCAACAGTTGACCCTTCAATTGGCGTGATCGCCTGAGGTCGGCAGAGCACGTGACCTACGCGGCTTCTTGGCTCTTCCCCGTTCGAACCCGTGCGTGCTCCTTATTGATACGATCCAGAACACCGGCCAACGCCTCGACAGAAATGGGTTTTGAGAGGTAGTCATCCATCCCTGCCGCCAGACATCGTTCACGATCTCCCTGCATGGCATTCGCCGTCATGGCAATGATCGGCACTCGGTCGGACTGCGCTCTCTCCCGGATCAGGTGCGTGGCTTCGAAACCGTCCATTTCCGGCATCTGGCAATCCATGAACACGACGTCATAGTGAATGCGAGACAGCGCTTCGAGGACCTCACGCCCGTTGGCCACCACGTCAATTCGATAGCCCAGCCGCTGGAAGAGGCGAGCCGCCACTTTCTGATTAATGATGTTATCCTCGGCCAAAAGCACGCGAAGATCCACCTGAGCCTTGGTTTCTGCAAGGGTATGCCGAGTAATGAGCGGGGGTGAGGCTCTTTCGGCTGGCGCGCGGGAAGAATCAGGGCGCTGTGTCATGACCGCCACAAGACAATCATGCAATTGCCGTTCACGAATCGGCTTCGTCAGGTAGGCGGCTAGCCCTGCTTCTCGGGCTATCTTGGCATCTCCCCTCCGTCCGAATGAGGTGAGCAACACGAGTTGGAGATCGGCGCCTTCTGCTCGCGTCTTTATCTCTCGAGCCACTTCGATTCCACCCGACGGTCCCATGTCCACGTCCAACAGTGCCAGGTCAAATCGCGGTTGAGCGTGCTGACCGCTGAGGGCCTCCAAGGCCTCGGAACCACTATGAACGAGTGTCGGGTGCATTCCCCATTTTTTCGTCATCAGCTCCAGGATTTTTCGATTGATCGCGTTATCATCCACGACCAAGATGCGGAGACCCGCCAACACAACGGCAGAACCCTCTGCATTTCTGAAGCCATCAGCCTGCTTGCGCAGGTTCACGGTAAACCAGAAACAGCTTCCCTCCCCAATTCGGCTGCTCACTCCGATCGTTCCCCCCATCAGTTCAACGAGGCGCTTGCAAATCGCAAGACCAAGACCAGTCCCACCATATTTCCTCGTCGTGGAGCCATCGGCCTGGCTGAATGACTGGAATAGCCGCTCGCAGGCTTCGTCGGAGATCCCAATCCCGGAGTCCGTCACCGCAATGCGAATGATCGCCTCCTCATTCGATTGAGCCTCGACCGTCACCTCCACGACCACATCCCCGCTGTCGGTAAACTTGATGGCATTCGACGCCAGGTTCATCACCACCTGCCGTAAGCGCCCGGGTCGCCAAGCAAGTTTCGCGGCACATCAGCGTGGAAGAGACAAGCCAGATTCAGCCCTTTAGAGGAGGCTCGTTCGGCCACAAGGTCCAATGACTCATCCATGGCGAGGCGAAGATCAAACTCAATCACCTCCAAATCCAGCTTCCCGGCTTCGATCTTAGAAAAATCGAGAATGTCATTGATGATCGTCAGCAGATGATCGCCGCACGTCTGAACCGTTTCAGCGTATTCTCGCTGTTCATCAGTCAGTTTCGTATCGAGCAAGAGTCCGGCCATCCCGATCACGCCGTTCATCGGGGTCCTGATTTCGTGACTCATGGTCGCCAAGAACGACGACTTGGCCTCGGTCGCGGCTTTGGCTTCCTTCAAGGCGGTATCCAGCTGCTGATTGATAGACTCCAATTGCTGCGCGTAATCTTTCAGCGTACGTTCTGCTTCTTTCCGGCTGGTGATATCGCGAATAAATGCGCTGAAGATGACGGAACCCTCAACCGGTAATGGCGTCATGGCAATTTCAACAGGAAACTCCCGGCCGTCTCGTCGAAGACCGATCATTTCGACCAACATGTTCGAGAGAGAGGGGTCTCTGGATTCAAGAAGGCGTTGAACATACTCGCGATAGCCCGGCCGATGCGACGGTGGAAAGATCGTGTCGGCAACATCGCGTCCGATAGCCTCAAGAGCAGACCACCCAAATACCTGTTCCGCTTGGGTATTCCACTCGGTAATTCGGCCCGCACGATCTATCGTAATCACAGCATCGAGGGCGGTGTCGATAATTAAGCTGGTGCGGGCTTCGTTCTCCTGCAGCGCCGCTTCCACTTCAGTTCGTTCCACGAAAAGACCGATTTGCCTTCCCGCCGTTCCCAAAGTTCTCAGTAAATCCCAGTCCTCGGCCTGCGCCTCCTTGCTGTAGAACTCCATGACCCCATAGACGTTAGCCCTGAGCCAAATCGGAAATGCGCAGGCGCGTGGAGTCTTCCTGTTGCTTCAAGAGGCCTGCGCGTACACATGAGTCCTCGTGCAACATCCTCCACCCACAACGGCTCGCCGCGGGCCCAACAATCTCCCGGCAGATCGGACCCAGACGTGAGGGCCTCCTGCTGACTACTTCTCACGAACTCCTGCACCATTGTAGTATCGACCGACCAGTCCTGCATGCAGCTGATCGTTTGCCGGTCGTCTTGTACTCGCCAGAATAGGCCGACATGCCAATCGAGACTCACCACGATCGCCTGCAGGAGGTCGGGAACCGCGTGCTCGACGGTTGAGGACGCGGCAAGCACTTTGGCCACGGCATGCTGGAGAGCTTGTCGGCGATCGGCACGCTTTTGCTCCGTCACATCCCGGACGACGCTGAGGACCGCTTGCACAGTGCCGTCATCAGCCGGAAGTGGAACGGATGTAATCTCGACCCAGCGGATCTGCCTCGAGAACCCAACTAACCGAGCTTTTCCATAAGTTTCTCGACCTTCCCGAGCCGCCTTATGCATATCTTCTATCTGCGGTTGATCGTTGGAATGGATATGCTCTCGAATGTCTTTCCGACGATCTCTTCTGAAAACCCGCATCGAAGAGCACGCAGCCGGCTGGATTGATTTGAAGTACTCGCCAATCCAGACTAAGCACCAAAATCCCTTGGGGTTCGGCTTCCAAAATACTCCGAAGCCTATGCTCATTCTCCTGACAACGGACCCTTTCGGATTCAGCGCGGAGCCAACCGGCCCGCGCCCGACGAGAAGCCTGGACAAGTAAGAGGATTAATGGAGCAACCAGCAGAACATTGGCCGCCACCATGATCCAGAACACGCTCATACCATCCTCCATGACCCAAACTCCTGACACAGACGTCGCCTTGGCCTGTATTGACAGCAGGCCGTAGAGTCCGTTACGTGCTGTATCGGTCCGTTTGTTGACGACTTGAGGCCGGAATCTTATCGTTGGACGAGGCACCAATCAAAATAGCCGATGAGACCAAGGTGGACTCTCTCCCCTCCATCACTCTTTCACTGTCAACCACCACCACGGTATGATGGCCCCATGATTACGAAAGTTTTGCCGCAAGAACAACTTCTGTCCACACTTTCCGCTGAACGGGCAGAGGGAAAACGGATCGTCTTTACCAACGGCTGTTTCGACTTGATGCATATCGGGCATACCCGTTACCTGCAGGCCGCCAAAGAGTTGGGTGATATCCTGGTCGTCGGGGTGAACAGCGATGCGTCTGTCCGCAGTCTCGACAAAGCACCTGACCGACCGGTCGTACCGGACGCCCAACGTGCTGAGGTCCTGGCAGCATTAGGCTGTGTTGATTATGTCGTTGTCTTCAATGAATCGGATCCGCTTCAACTCATCACATCCGTTCAACCGGACGTCCTCGTCAAGGGTGGGGATTGGGCACTCGACCACATTGTGGGCCGAGACATCGTCGAAGGCCGCGGCGGTGTCGTCAAAACGATCCCGCTTGTTCCCGGCTTATCGACCACCGGGCTGCTTCAACACATCCGATCAACCGCGAAATAATACGTGTCTGGCACCAACCCTCAAACACAATCCTGGCTTGACCCGCTTCGCTCGTCGCTCGACCACGAGAAGGCGCGCAGTTGTCTTCTTGGGGCGCATGGGTCTACCGCAGCCTGTGCCTTGACGCTACTGACAGACACTCAACAGAGTGGGTCCGTGCGCTCCGGACCATGGGTTGTGGTGACAGAGAGCGACGAATCCGCCGAACGACTCTTCAATGACCTGTGCTTTTTCCATGAACTCACCGGCCGCCCCGTCGATGGCCTAGCTTGGTTCCCAGAGTGGGAAACCCTTCCCTATGAGGCCACCGCTCCGCATGTCGGGTTGATTGCACACCGGATGACGACGCTGCATCGACTGCTGACCGATCCACCCACCATGCTCGTCACCTCCATCACCGCGGCCATGCACCGCTTGATCCCGCGTTCGACCTTCGAACAGGCGATCTTTCGATTCGAGACGGCCGCTACCTTCGAGCGTGACTCGCTCACGACCAACCTCCTTCGCTTGGGATATCGGCGGGTTTCCGTTGTTGAAATCCCGGGAGAGTTCAGTATCCGCGGCGGGATCGTCGATATCTTTTCGACTGCCTATGCCAACCCTCTGCGCGTTGAATTTCTTGGCGATCAGGTCGAGTCAATCCGGTTGTTCGACCCTGCGACACAGACTTCCATCATGAAACTCAAGGAAGGGTGGGTTTTACCTGCGCGGGAGTTCATTCGTCCAGCCGAAGCCTCGGATGCAACCACCCCTATTCAGGCAGACGCCGAGTGGAGAGGCCCCGACCTCTACCACTCTCTGGACACCCTCTTCGACTATCTCATCGGGGTACCCACCCTCGCTTTCGATCAACCTGAGACATTGAAGCAAGCCTGTGACACGGCGTGGGGCAAGATCGACGATGGATATCTTCGTCACGTCGATAGGGATGCGTCGAATCCCTATCCCTCGCCGGAGCGACTCTTTCTGGACCTGGAACGAGATGCAGGAGCGAATCGCCGCGTGGTCGATCCTAGGCTTGGAACCGCTGGCTCCTCCGAGTTCTTCGTGGACTCCGACTTTTTCATTTCCTGTTCAAATACCGGGCAGCATCGGACTCGGGGTGCGTGGCACAGCCTTCAGCCAAACTCTCAGCATCTTGGAAGGACTCCGGAATGAGCATCGAGTGGTGCTGGTAGCGCGCAGTCGCGGTCAGGTCGATCGTTTACTCGCCCTGCTTCGAGAACATGATCTGCCGGCCGACCCGTGGGAGTCTTCGCTGTGGTCAAGGCGGAGCACCGGCAAGCTCCCCTTTTATGTGCTGCATGGCGATCTTTCAACAGGATTTCTCTCAGGAGAGCTTCGACTCGCCTTATTGACCGAAGAAGAACTGTTCGCTAAGGGAGCACGTCACAAACCTCAACCCAAAAGCCGGACGGCACCTTCCTCTCCTCCTTGGAAGACCTCAACGTGGGCGACTATGTGGTGCATGTCCAACATGGGATCGCCAAATATCGAGGGCTGAAACGTTTGGTCGTCCAAGACTTCGAGAGCGACTATCTGATTCTGGAGTTTTCCGGCGGGGATACGCTCTATGTTCCTCTCGACCGTTTGAATCAGGTTCAACGGTACAGCGGAGCCGAAAGCCATGTCCCGCGACTTGATCGATTGGGCGGAACCAGTTGGGCCAAGACGACCGCGCGAGTGAAGAAGGACATCGAAGAAATGGCCCACGAATTGATTGACCTCTATGCCAACCGCGAGCTAGTGAAACGGAACGCGTATGGTACCTCGACGACCCTTTATCACGAATTCGAAGCGGCCTTTGAATACGAGGAAACGCCGGACCAGCTGAAAGCCATCGAAGACATCGGTCGAGATATGGAAGCGACAAGGCCGATGGATCGGCTCATCTGTGGAGACGTCGGATACGGAAAAACGGAGGTGGCCATGCGGGCGGCCTTCAAAGCCGTCGAGCACGATCGGCAGGTTGCAGTACTGGTCCCGACGACTCTTTTGGCCCATCAACATTACGAGAATTTTTCTGAACGATTCGCTCCATTCCCCATGAGGGTGGCGCTTCTTTCACGATTCCAATCGCCTCGAGAAACCAAAGCGATCCTCAAGGATACCGCGGCGGGCACCATCGACGTGGTCATCGGCACGCACCGACTGCTTCAGAAAGACGTGGCCTTTCGGCAACTGGGTCTGGTCATCATCGATGAGGAACAGTGGTTCGGCGTCAAGCATAAGGAACGGCTCAAGCAACTGCGCACGCAGGTCGACGTCCTCACCCTCACCGCCACCCCGATCCCACGAACCCTTCAGATGGCCATGTCCAGCGTACGCGATCTCTCCATCATTGACACTCCACGGCGGCCGGTTGGCGATCAAAACCGAGGTGATCCGGTCCAGTGATAAAGCCGTTCGCGACGCCATCCTCCGCGAGCTCGGGCGAGGAGGACAGGTGTATTTTGTCCACAATAGAGTTGAATCGTTGGAACGAATTGGGACGTGGCTGCAACAGCTGGTTCCACAGGCGCGGATGGTTATGGCCCACGGTCAGATGGATGGCAGGATGTTGGAAGCCGTGATGCTGAAATTTGTGAAGCGCGAGGCGGATGTCTTGATCGCTTCTGCTATCATTCAATCGGGGCTTGATGTCGCGAATGCCAATACGATTATTGTCAATCGAGCTGATCTCTTCGGCCTCGCGCAGCTCTATCAGCTGCGCGGACGGGTCGGGCGTGGCGGAGAGCAAGCCTACGCCTACTTTTTGATCCCTGACGAAGGAACGCTTGCCGGCGATGCGCAGAAACGATTGATCGCCATTCAGCAGTTCACAGAACTCGGATCAGGCTTCCGTATCGCTGCGGCAGACCTCGAGATCCGTGGGGCGGGCAACCTTCTCGGCAAGCAACAATCCGGGCATATTGCGGCAATTGGCTTGGACCTATACATGCAAATGGTGGAACAGGCCGTTCAACGGTTAAAGGGTCATATTATCGAAGAAGAGCCAGACCCAACCCTCCAACTTCCGGTATCAGCCTTTATTCCCGAGCATTATGTGGCCGATCCCCACCAGCGGTTGTCCCTCTATAAGCGGCTGACCGCCTGTGGCCAGGTCGGCGAGTTGGCCCTGTTGCACGGAGAAATACAAGACCGATACGGCTCCCCTCCCGAGCCGATCGAACGATTGCTCGAAGTCATGCAACTTCGGACTCATGCGAAACGGCTTCGTCTGGCCTCGATCGAGGTGCACGACCAAATCGCGAAGATCATATTCCAGCCTAAGGCTGCCATCCCGGAGAGCGCCATCCACCGATTGATGGACCAACTCAAGAAGCGGCTGCGGTTCCTAAGTCCCGTCTCATTTGAGATCCAACTGCGCCATGATGACTGGCCATCACTCTTCTCAGAACTCAACGCAATCTTGCAAAGCCTTGATCTCTGTGATACCAAGACCTTCGAAAAGGATGCGACCACCTCGTGAGAGAGACCCGCATGTACCACAACGCATGAAACCAATCGGATTCCTCATTCTCCATAGAACATCTCTTCTTTCTCTGTTGCTGACCGGTATCCTGGCCTGGTCAGGGCTTGGAATGTTGGGATGCGTGGAGCGACAAGAGGAACCGGTCGTCGCCCTGGTCAATGGGCGAGCCATCACTCAGGCAGAATTCGACCTTCGCTGGGGGGAGCTCTCACCTGCGACCAAGTCCCGCTACGAGAAGGAAGGTGGGAAACGACAATTCCTCGACGAGCTCATCACCAAAGAACTGCTCATGCAGGAAGCTCGACGCCGAGGGCTTGATCAGGACGATACGATTCGGGACAAGACACACCGATATAAGGAACAGTTGATCCTGGACGAGCTGTTGAAAGACAAACTTCAATCCAAGGTAGAGCTGACGCAAGAGGAACTGACTGCTTACTACGAGAGCCACGCCAGCGAACTCTTAGACCCGTTGAAAGCCAATATCTCGATTATGCTGTTGCCCAATGTCTATGCGGCGAAAGACCTTGAGACGCAGATCAATCGAGGCGGAAGTTTTGCGAAGTTCGCTCAACGGTATTCGATCGATGAGAAGACGAAGGGACAGGGTGGCGACCTCGGGCCATACCGAAAGGGACTCGTCCTCCCTGAAGTGGATGACGCCATCCATACGCTCAAACCTGGAATGGTCAGTGCACCCATTAAGACCGACAACGGTTATTATTTGGTCATGCTGACCCCCCTCGATGAAACCATTATTCAAGCCGACCTCGCGACACAGGAACGGCTTCGGCAGGAGTTGCTGGCCGAGAAACGCCGGAAGCGGTTCGATGAAGTGATCGCCGACATCCGAACAAACGCCTCGGTTCGCTTTGCGGAAGCATCTCGCTATATTACCGAGGATACCGGCTCGCGTTAGCCTCTGTTTGATTCCCTGAAACCTTCCCTTTCGTGTACAATAACGAATTACCATTTTGCACCGGGTGAAAGGGTCATGACACGTGTTTTCCTCGGATCAGGTTGGCAGGTCCGTCTAGCATTGCTGCTTGCCCTCTTGATGATCCCAACCTGGCCTCCGGCCTTCTCCGCTGCCCACCTACAGGATCGCATCGTTGCCATCGTGAATACGGAATTAATCATGCTGTCGGACGTGAAGCATGAGTTCAGAGCGGAACAAGAACGTCTCTCTCGCGAACTCCCCGGAAGCAATCTCGCTCAACAATTGAAAACAGCCGAATACATGGCATTGACGAAACTGATCGAGCGGAAATTGCAACTACAAGAAGCCAAGACCAAGAGCGTCGAGGTGTCAGACCTGGAAGTCCAGCAAGCCCTCGCGCAAATGAAACAGCAAGACAAATCCCTCGACCCCACGAATCCGAACGATGTCCGAAGTGTGCGCGATCAGCTCATTCTGATGAGGGTCGTGGACCAACACATTCGAGGCAATATTACGGTCGGAGACTCCGAGATCAAGCGCTACTACCAAGAGCATCGTGAGCAATTCGCCTTTCCCGAAGAATACCATCTGAGCCAGATCATCATTACGCCACGCTCTTCGGACGGGCTGGCAGATGCACTGACCAAAGCCCGCCGAGCCATGGACGACTTGAAGCGGGGCGAGAAATTCGAAGATGTCGCCTTGCAGTATTCAGACGGTACTAATTCCTTGCATGGCGGACGACTCGGATTGGTCCGGCAAGGAGAGCTTTGGCCCGTACTTGAGCAGGCCGTCGCCCGTTTGGTGCCGGGAGGTATTTCCGACATCATCGAGAGTCCCGAGGGGGTCCACATCATTCGCATGGATGAGAGAAAGCCAAAAACAGTTTTCGCCCCGTAATGAGGATGTTCGACGGGGAGATTCAGGAATTGGTCTATCAGCAGAAAAGTGCGGACATGTACGAGTCCTGGTTGGTGGATCTCAAAAACAAGGCCTACATCGAAATCAAGTTCTAATTCCCCCACCTCTGCCATCAGTCGACTGGACCCCTCCGCACACCAGATCACGATCAAGAACCACGTGCCTGTCGCCCACCGACCAAGTCTCGGAGAGCTCCCCAGACCCATTCTCGCCCATCCCCGGTCATCGACGAGTACGGAATCAACACTTCTCCTTGGGTAAGTCCTAGATCCCGATGCGTTTGTTTCAGAGTGCGCACCCGTTCGCTGGGCTTCAATTTGTCAACCTTGGTCGCCACGATGAGCGGATTTCTTCGGATCGATCGAAGCCAGGCAATGGTCTGCCGATCCTGCTCGGTGACGACTCGGCAATCCACCAACAACACGACGGCGAGCAACGAGGCTCGGTCGACGAGATAGCCTTCCATCAACGGTCCCCATTGGTCACGGAGAGATTTCGAGACTTTGGCGAATCCATAACCCGGCAAATCCACGAGATAGAACTGCGCGATATCGGGATCGGAGGTCGAAATGAGAAACACGTTCACAGCCCTCGTTTTCCCCGGCGTCCGGCTGATTTTTGCCAGATCACGGCGATTAAGCAATGAATTGATCAACGAAGACTTCCCGACATTGGAACGCCCCACAAAGGCAATCTCGTGGAGATCACCGGAAGGAAACTGTTCTGGAGAGACACAACTTTTGATAAACTCAGCCGCGAAGATTTTCATTCCCTTAGGCTCAGTGATGAATTCAAAACGAAACTCGCGTCGCAATGCCGTCTTTCAACGGTACTACACATACGATCCCCCTCCATCCAAGTCAACCAGACCTCGCCGGGTGGCTCGCAGGCTCCTCTGGAGCACGGTGCTTATCGGACTTCCCTTGGGCATCCTGGGGCTGAGCTGGCTCATCACGCTTCCCGATGTAAGCCTCCTCGTGCGGACGAACCCAGCATCGACGGCGCTGATGGAGGCACGAGAAACTCAGGCCAAAGAACAGGCTCGGACCATCGGACGCCATTGGGCGTGGGTGCCGCTCTCACGCATCTCTCCCCATCTTCGCCATGCAGTCGTGGCGGCCGAGGATGCCTCGTTCTTCACCCACGAAGGATTTGATTGGGAAGGCATCCGCCACGCGGCGTTCTATAACCTGGAAGCAGGAGAAATGAAACGAGGCGGGAGCACCATCACTCAGCAACTGGCCAAAAATCTCTACCTGTCATCCGAACGGTCCCTCTTACGGAAAGCGCGAGAAGCGCTGATTACCCGCTCACTCGAACGACATCTGACGAAGAAACGTATTCTCGAATTGTATCTCAACGTGGCTGAATGGGGGAAGGGTATCTACGGCGCTGAAGCCGCCGCCCGTCATCATTTTGGAAAACCTTCGCAGGACTTGACGGCTGACGAAGCCGCCTGGCTGGCGGCGATCTTACCGTCGCCACGCCGATACGACCCCTTGCGAAAAACGACCTTCCTCACTCGCCGACATGAGCGCATTTTAAAGTGGATCAATCGCCAATCCGCGAGCCCCGTACGAATCGCCGACGAGTAGAACCCCCAAGCAATCGTTACTCTGAATACTCAGAAGAGTCGCCGACCTGACCGTGATCCTGTTCGCCAAAGATGGCCGATTCGTGGGTGTAGTGTTTGAACTCGAGCAAATTGTGTGACGGATCTTCCAGAAAGAACGTGCGGTGTTCGATACGGGTCCCGGGGAAACGCACGCGCGGCTGTTGATAGAACGGGAGACCCTTCTCTTTGGCTCGATCTGCCAGCATCTGCCAGTCCTCTTGCGACAGAAAGATCAATCCGAAATGCCGGGGATAAATACCTTGTTGCTTCAAGGGCAGATCCGGCACGACATGCGCGACGAGCTGGTGACCAGCCAAGCCCAGCGTCAGTGCCTGTTTTGTCCGCCGTCCGACGGCACACCCAAGGCCATCCGCATAGAACCGAAGCGTGGCTTCTACGTCGTGAATCGGGAAAGCAAGGTGAAACAAACTTCTACTCATCGAAATTGGTCTTTCACGATCGGTTCTCCCTTCCCATCCCACCATCCAGCCATCATGTGAGAGGTGGAATGACGAATGGTGAATCGCCCGTCAGGAGTAAGGACCAGACAGCCGGCAGATCCGTTGATTCGGTCGACCAGCTTTCCCAACACAAGTCGTGCCGCGGTGGCTGGCGTCCTTCCTTGCCCTAATCGGTCGCAAATCTCCTTGGCGACCGCCAGACGAATGATGCTCTCGCCCCACCCTGTCATAGACACCGCACCGGTATCGTTATCAGCATACACCCCAGAACCGATAATTGGCGTGTCCCCGACTCGACCGGGCAACATGAGCTCGATCCCACCGGTCGAAGCCCCAGCGGCAACCGTTCCGGTTCGATCCAGCGAGACTGCTCCAACCGTTCCGTGCCGGTCCCGGCCTGCTGTAGATTTTCGGAGGGCTGTTTTGAGAGAGAACCGGCGTGGGGTTCCTGCGACCCGATGCCGCTCAAGTTTGAAATGACGGGCAAATCGTCCAGCATGCGGGCCGACAAGCAACACATGAGGTGTGTGCTCCATGACCAAGCGCGCAGCAGTAATCGGATGGAGTATGCCCTCAATGGAGGCTACGGTGCCGGCGCGCAAGCTCTGTCCTTCCATGATAGATGCATCCATCCTCGGTATGCCATCGAGCTGCAGCTTGGATCCGTTCCCGGCATTAAAGAGCCCACTGCGCTCTAGGACACGGATGGTCTGCTCGACGGCAAGGAGTGCCGAGCCGCCACGATCCAGCAGATGATAGCCGACCTGCAACGCGGCATGTAGGCACGCAGATTGTCGTAAGGTCATCGCACGGGAACCGGCGCCCCGTGCGCGAGGATGATGGGGCGAGTCGTGTTCAATTCAAGAGCAGATCCCGAGTCTTCCGATAGGCAGGATCCTGCATGCGATCCAAGTCCGACCGCACAAATCCCAGGCCGGTCACGCAGAGTTCAAAGTTCTCGGATAACTTCTGAAACAAGGGCAAGTTGGTTTCAGCATCATCACGGCCGATCTGCGCCACAATCCCGTACGATCGCTTGCCCGTTTTCACATAGTCGACGAGAAAGTCCTTGTGATAAATGCGTCCGGCCGTTTTAAGCCGTCGCAGGTATTCGGGAAACAATCCGGCCATGAAGAGGGTGAAGTCACCGATATGGCGATGAACCTCCTGCTCACGATCCAACGATTGCGCTTCGAGCATGACTTCGGATTCAAACAACAGATCCACGACCGTATCAGCTGGTTGATTCTGTTGGCTTCTAATCTTATAGAGCTGATCCGTATGGGTAAATTCCACCAGCAGATTGGAGACATAGGAGGCGACCTTGGCGTCAGGCCAACCCAGATGTTCCGTAAAACTCTTCTCG